>JAZNMZ010000010.1:0-11351 GCA_045580005.1 Eubacteriales bacterium
GACTCGTTGCCGTCAAGCTCAAAGCCGAGCTTCTCGGCACACGCTCTTGCGTCTGCATCGTCTTTCCAGTCATTGTAGTCAACGCCTACATACTTCTTGACGGCCTCAACCATTGTGAGTCTTTCCCACTTGCCGGACATATCAATCTCAACGCCCTGGTAGGTAATCTTTTCGCTGCCGCATATCTTGCGTGCAAGGTACTTATAAAGGTCCTCAACAAGGTCCATCATTCCGTGATAGTCTGTATATGCCTGATAAAGCTCAACCGAAGTGAACTCAGGATTGTGCTTGATGTCCATACCCTCGTTTCTGAAGATACGGCCAACCTCATAAACTCTGTCAAGACCGCCGACAATACATCTCTTGAGATAAAGCTCTGTTTCAATACGCAGATACATATCGATATCAAGAGCATTGTGGTGTGTGATAAAAGGCCTAGCCGCAGCACCAATCTCGAGAGTATGAAGCACAGGAGTATCAACCTCTAGAAATCCCCTGTCATCAAGGAAATTTCTTATCTCGCGAATAATCTGCGAGCGCTTGATAAATGTATCCTTAACCTCAGGATTTACAATAAGGTCAACATATCTTTGTCTGTATCTTATTTCCTGGTCCTTAAGACCGTGATACTTCTCGGGGAGAATCTGAAGACTCTTGCACAGAAGCTTCATTTCCTTGGCGTGGACAGAAGTTTCGCCTGTCTTTGTCTTGAAAACAAAGCCTGTGATACCTACAATGTCGCCCACATCATACTTCTTAAAATCGGCATAAGCCTCTTCGCCGAGATCATCTCTTGCAACATACGACTGAATTCTGCCCTTGCCGTCCTGAATATGGCAGAAGCTTGCCTTACCCATTATTCTCTTTGCCATAATTCGGCCTGCTATAGATACTGTCTTGCCCTCATACTTGTCAAAATCGGCAAGAATATCAGTTGAATAGTCGCTTACAGGATATTTTACTTCTTCAAAAGGATCCTTACCTGCCTCACGCAGAGCTGCAAGCTTCTCGCGGCGAACCTTGATAAGCTCGTTTACATCCTTTTCCTGAATGTTCTGGTTATTCTGATTGTTATTCTGATTTTCGCTCAAGTTTTGCACCGTCCTTAAAAACTAAAATTGCTCAGCTTCTTGAAATTGAAACAATTTTAAGAGTAACATTTCCGCCGGGGGTTTCAACAACAAACTGGTTGCCCACCTTTTTGCCGATGATTGCGCTACCCACGGGAGAATCGTCGGAAATCTTGCCTGCAAGAGGGTCTGCCTCGGTAGGACCTACGATTGTGTACTCGGACTCCTCGCCCTCGTCAACATAAAGAATCTTAACCTTTGAGCCAACGCCTGCCACATCTGTCTTGAGATCTGAATGATCAACAACCTTAACATTTGCGATCATAGCTTCAAGGTCGGCAATTCTCTTTTCTACCTTACCCTGCTCGTCTTTTGCTTCGTCGTATTCGCTGTTTTCCGAAAGGTCACCGAAAGAACGGGCAGTTTTGATGTTCTCGGCAACTTCCTTACGCTTTATGGTTTTTAAATATTCAAGCTCGTCCTTAAGGTTCTGAAGACCCTCGCTCGAAATTGTAATCTGCTTCTGCTGTGCCATACTTGTATGACTCCTTTCAAATTGGTAAGACTTAACACTTAATTATAACTCATTTTGCCGGTTATGTCAATATTTATAACAAAATTATCTGCCGCCATACTTGCCGAAACCGACAAGATTTTCAAAATCATGCTGACGGAGTACCTCATAGACCGCGATTGCCGCAGCATTTGAAAGATTAAGGCTGCGCAGGTCCTCGAGCATGGGTATTCTCACGCACTTGTCAAGATTCTTCTCAAGGACATCCTCGGGTATCCCCTTTGTTTCCTTGCCAAAGATGAGATAACAGTTGTCGGGATAGTCTACCTTGCAATAGTCCCTCGGTGCCTTTGTTGTAAAGTAATAATACTTTCCGTCCTGTGTCGCCTCATAAAAGGCGTCAAGGCTCTTGTGATAGTGTATATCAAGATAATGCCAGTAATCAAGCCCTGCCCGCTTGAGCTTTGCGTCGGTAATGGTAAAGCCGAGTGGCTCTATAAGATGCAGCGACGCACCAGTTGCGGCACAGGTACGGGCAATGTTGCCCGTGTTCTGAGGGATTTCTGGCTCGAGAAGTACGATATTTATTTTACCCATCAATATCCGAGCTCCTCACCTACAAGTATTACTTTTATTCTGTATTTTTTCATCTGCCAGCCGAGTGTTACGGTCGACGAACAGATTCTGCCCTCACTCCTGCAGTCAAGACACTTGCCGGTCACTGTGCAGGGGGTTTCCCTGCCGAGTCTTGCACAGTTGGCAGGAGCTGCGATATTCTTTATCCTGTCTATTGCAGCCTCTACATCTTTTACAATCTTGTTGTAGCCTGCAACAACGATAACGCTCTCGGGACCGTATATCATAGCGGCAACGCGGTTGCCCCTGCCGTCAACATTGACAAGCTCGCCGTCCTCGGTAATTGCGTTTGTACTGCAGATATATGTATCGCACGAGAAAGAGTGTCTGTGGATGGCGTTAACCTGCTCGTTTGTAAGTCCCTCGGCGTATCTGTCCAGAAACTCGTATCTGCCGCTTCTCACAAGGTCAAGAACACCCACCTCGTCAAGAGTCACAGAGCCTCCTACAGCGATACTCATGCCGTCATCAAGAAAGCTTTCAACAAGCTCGAGAGCCTCCTGGCAATTTTCCACACATTCGGCAAAAATATTGTTTTTTCTCAGCGCCTCGGCTGCGCGTTCCATTTTAAGACGGATTATTTGGTACTTATTCTTATCCATAATCTCTCCTCCGCAGTTTACAAAGGGTTATATTACCCTAATATTATAAAAGATTTGTGCGTGTTTTTCAATAGGCAAAAGTAAACATTTGCAAAGTGTACCAAAAACCGTTTCTCTACATAATATGATAAAAAACGATAAAGTTAGGAATGATTTTTTGAAATTGATAGATAAAGCCGCCGTGATAGGCGGTGACAGGCGAAACGAAATATTCGCAGAGCTTGTTGCGCGGTGCGGCATTGAAACCGCTCTTTTCGGATTTGAAAGCTCTCGCAGCAAAACCGGCGCAACAAAGTGCGTGAGTGTTTCAGACGCCCTGAGACAAACAGGTCTTTTGCTTCTGCCCGTTCCGCTGTTCCGTGAAAAGGGAGTGCTATATGCCCCTTGCCACGAGGGAAAAATTCTGCTTGACGAGGTGCTGTCGCAGGCTTCACCCGGGTGTGTGATAGTTTCGGCAGGCACTCTGCACACCGATGGGGATTTTGAGCTTATAAACCTGTCGGAGTACGAGCCGTTTTTGCTCAAAAACGCACTTCTCACCTGTGAGGGCGCAATAAAGGTTGCTATAGAGCATTGCGAAAAAAGCATATATTTTTGCAAAATACTTGTCACAGGCTACGGTAGGATAGGAAAAATTCTGGCGCGGCAGCTAAAGGCTCTCGGAGCCGATGTTACCGTTTCGGCACGCAAGGCATCAGACTTTGCCTATGCGTCGGTCTGCGGCATAAAATGTATACACACAGACAATATTGCAAAAAACGGGAGCTATGACATAATCTTCAACACAGTACCTACACTGATTCTCGACGAGAAGACACTGTCTGCACTAGAAGGAAACGCTATGATTATCGAGCTTGCCTCAAAGCCCTACGGAGTAGACCTTGAGAGTGCGCGCAGCCTCGGAATAAAAACTGTTGTCGCAGGCGGACTCCCCGGAAAAACCTCGCCGTATTCGGCAGGAAATGTAATCTTTGAAAGCACAATCCAAATACTTAACGAAAAGGGGTATAAACTATGCTCGGCTTCTGTATGACAGGCTCATTCTGCTGCTTTAAAAAATCGCTTGAAATTTTGAAAAGTCTTGCAAAAGAGCACGAAATTCTGCCTGTAATGTCACAAAACGCCTACACTCTTGATACAAAATTCGGCAAGGCTGAAGATTTTATAAATGAAGTGCAAAATATCTGCGGCAAAGATATTGTACACACCATCCCCGGTGCTGAGCCAATCGGTCCTACGCTTGTGCTCGACTGTCTTATAATCTGTCCGTGTACAGGTAACACTATGGCAAAAATAGCTAACGGCATATGCGACACACCCGTCACTATGGCGGCAAAGGCACAGCTGAGAAACGAGCGGCCTGTGGTTATAGCACTTGCGTCAAACGACGGTCTTTCGGGCAATGCCGTGAGTATCGGCAAGCTTTTGCAAAAAAGGAATATATACTTTGTTCCCTTCTCGCAGGACGCACCGAACAGTAAACCACGCTCACTCATATGCAACTTTGACAAGGTACACCAAACAGTTCTCGCCTCGCTTGAGGGCAAACAGCTTCAGCCGATACTTGAAAAATAGCAAAAAACTACCGGTCACCCGGTAGTTTTCTTTTTATTACATAATATCAACAGGGAACAAAATCTTGAGCTGATTTACCTTTGACTGATAGGCCTGCTGCTGCTTGTCGGAGGTGAGCTTGCTCTTTATCTCATCCTTTATATCGTCAAACGCTATAGGCTCTGCCTCTTTTTTTGCATTGAGCTTGATTAAGTGATAGCCGAACTGTGTCTTGACCGGTCCTGAAATTTCGCCGACCTGCATTGTAAAGCAGGCTTCGTCAAACTCGGGCACCATCTGTCCTCTTGTGAACTCTCCGAGGTTGCCGCCCTGTTCCTTTGAGGGGCAGGAGCTGTACTGTCTTGCAGCGTCCTCAAAAGAAACTTTGCCGTCTTTTATATCGCAAAGAAGCTCGTTTGCCTTATCCTCACTGTCTACAAGAATGTGGCTTGCATTAACGCTCTCACCTGACACAAAAGCGTCCTTGTTCTCATCAAAGAAAGCCTTTGCTTCCTCATCTGTTGCCGAAACATTCTCAACCGCCTTTGCGATAGCAAAGTTTGCAAGCATATCTTCTTTTATTTTGGCAAGCTCAGCCTTGAACGCAGGGTCGTATTCATAAAGATTCTTTGCCGCTTCGGCAAGAAAGAGCTTTTTGTTGATAAGCTGGTCAAGTACCATCTGTCTTCCCTTGGGGTTATTGTAGTTTTCGACTCTGGGGCCCATCGCAACAATCGCCGCATCAACATCGGCTTCGGTAATCGGCGCGCCGTTTACTTTTGCAAGTACTGTAAAGTTGTTCATTGTATTCTCCGTTCTTGTTTAAATTCTTCCTATATTGTACCACCGACAAGATAAAAAAGCAAGTATATTTTGCAATTTATTAAAAAGGTTAAGTTGTAGTCAAAATGCCCTAAAATAAGTATTCTTTTTCAGCCTTTTGACGATTGACTTTTCAAGACCTTTAGAGTACAATTATCTAAAACAAAGCGGAGGAGGTACGAACATGAAAGTTTCACAGGCAAAGACAAGATACTTTTCCCAGCCCACCGAAGATATCGTCGGTACAAGAGCAGACCCCAGGACTCATATTTACAAGCTCTGCAACAGCAAGCTTATGGTGAGAGAAGCTGAGTTTGACACAGGACGCGGCGGTGAGCCTGTTGAAATCACACAGATAAGCGATTTGCATTTTAACTATGTTAACAAAAGAGATTTTGAGGAGTTTCGTCCGTGTATTCTGAGCACACTTGAGGGACGCGAATGGCTTGCCTACGGCGGCTCTGTCCCCAATGCTCTGCGTGCGCTCGAGTACGCCTCTCACACAGACCAGACAATTATCACAGGCGACACCCTCGACTTTTTGTCGTGGGGATGTATCGACCTTATGCACAAGATAGTTTGGGACAACGACCCTGAGGCAATAATTGCTCTGGGCGGTCACGACCTTGGCAGAGTATGTCAGGGAAAGATTCAGGACACCGAGCCTCTTGAGGCAAGATACGAGCTTGTAAAATCTATATGGATGCACGATATCTACTATGTGTCAAAGGTACTCGGCGGCAAGGTTATGGTAATCGCGCTCGACAACGGTCAGGGCAGATACTACGACCATCAGGTGACAAGGCTTGCAGCCGATATTGAAAAAGCGAGAAAAGAAAATCTCATCATCCTCATCTTCCAGCACGAGCAGCTGTGTACAAGACGAGCACAGGACGAGTATGTCGAGCCTCTGCGTATTAACGACGGCTCGGGCAGCCGCAATTTCCGCGACAAGTTTATCGGAAATCCGACCTGTGATTCTGTAACGCTCGAGCTTTACAGCCTTATTACAGAAAATGCCGATGTGGTAAAGGGCGTCTTTTGCGGTCACTGGCACAGCGACTACTATACTGAAATTGCAGCGAGCTACATAGACTCCGAGGGCAAAAAAGTCGACACCTTTATCCCTCAGTATGTCCTCACAGGCAATCCTTTCGACGACGGTCATGTACTCAAAATCACGGTAAAATAAATATTGATAAAGCAAAAAATCAGCCTTACGGCTGATTTTTTATTACTTATTAAGCTTGAATTTTAGACTTATATCAACAGACTTTATTGTGTGAGTAAGCGCTCCGATTGAGATAATATCAACCCCTGTTTCGGCAACCTCCCTGAGATTTCTCCTGTCCATATTGCCAGATGCTTCAAGAAGTGCTCTGCCGTCTGCAATCTTAACTGCCTTTGCCATAACCTCGTTTGACATATTGTCAAGCATGATAATATCAGCACCGGCACTGAGTGCTTCCTCAAGCTGTTCGAAGCTTTCGACCTCAACTTCAATCTTCAGTGTGTGAGGTATAATCTTTCTTGCGTTTGTTACAGCCTCGCGGATTCCGCCTGCCGCCGCTATGTGGTTATCTTTGATAAGTACGCCGTCGGCAAGGTTGAATCTGTGGTTTGTACCTCCGCCCATTCTGACTGCATATTTCTCAAGAGCGCGCATACCGGGAGTTGTCTTTCTCGTATCTGCAATCTTGGCATTGGTACCCTTTACAAGCTCGACGCACTCGTGTGTCTTTGTTGCAACACCCGAGAGCCTCTGCATAAGATTGAGCGCCGTGCGCTCGGCTGTGAGCATCGCTCTTGCGTCACCGCTCACCTCGGCGATAACCTCGCCTGTCGTGATTTTTTCACCGTCTTTTTTATGGCTTGTAAACTGCACGCCCGCGTCGATTATTGCAAACACCTTTTTGGCAATATCAATACCGCAGATAATCCCGTCCTGCTTTGCCACAAATCTGCCGTAAGCCTTTGTCCCTTCAGGGATTGTAGAAAGAGTCGTAATATCGCCCGAGCCTATGTCCTCAGCAAGGGCAAGCTCGATTATTTTGTCTATCTGTGTGTTATATAGCAGCTCCATTGTTATTTCCTCTCTTCTTGTACTACATAATGCGAGCCGAGGCTCTCGTCTCTTTTGAGTGCCGCCTGCACAATACAAAGCGCCGCGTCTATTGCGCTATACAGAATATACTGCTTATCTTTTGTAAAGTTGCAGTCTCCGTATGTCTTTTTCATTTCAAGCAGCTCTTGTCTTGCCTGAGTGAGATTCTTCTTTGTTCTGACAGCCCCGACCTTTTCGGTCATAAGCTCCTTGAGCTTTTTGGTATCCTTGTCCACTACCCTGTCCACGGGACATTCGATGTAGTCGGGCTTTTGTCCGAGCTCAACCTTGTCGGCAGGCGCTCTGAAATTCTTTCCGATATCCGCAGCAGCGCGCCTTGCAAAGACAAGACACTCAAGAGTGGAGTTGCTGGCAAGTCTGTTTGCACCGTGCACGCCCGTACAGGCAGCCTCTCCGCATACATAAAGACCGTCTATGTTTGTTCTCGCGTCGGTATCCGTCTTTATGCCACCCATAATATAGTGCTGAGTCGGATGAACGGGTATCTTATCATACGGCGGATAAATGCCGTTTTTGTTACACTCGGCAGTAATCGTCGGGAAACGGTTCACAAAAAAGTCTTTGCTCATCGACGAAGCGTCAAGATACGCCCTGTCGTCGTTGGTGCTCTGCATTTCGGCAAGGATTGCTCTTGTCACAACATCCCTCGGTGCAAGGTCGGCAAGCTCGTGCTGACCTTTTCTTTTCATAAATGCCTCTCCGAACTTGTTCTTGAGTATCGCGCCCTCACCGCGCACCGCCTCTGATATAAGAAAAACTCTCTGTCCCGGCTTGTGAATTGCAAAGGCTGTCGGGTGGAATTGTACAAACTCCATGTCCTTTGCCTCGCAGCCTGCTCTCAGGCACGCCGAGATACCCTCGCCTGTGTTGCCTATGGGGGTTGTAGAATACTTATACAGTTGTCCCGCTCCGCCTGTTGCGACAACGATATTACTGCTCTTTATGATATACTCGCCATTGCCGTCATTTGCCACAATGCCTGTTACCTTGTTGTCCTTTGTAATTATATCAACAAGATTGTGTCCCCACAAAACATCTATATTTGCCCTGCTCTGAGCTGTCTTACCAAGCTCGGTTGTCACAATTCTTCCTGTCGCGTCTCCGCCGCAGTGCAGAATTCTGTTATATCTGTGACCGCCCTCCCGGGTGATATGCAAACTGCCGTCCTCGTCTTTGTCAAAAGACACTCCGAAAGCAGTAAGATTTCTTATGTTCTCGGGACCTTCCTTTACAAGAATTTCAACAGCGCCCTCGTTGCAATGACCTGCTCCCGCACGGAGCGTGTCCTCAATGTGCCACTCAAACTTATCGCCCTCATCGATAACGCAGGAAATACCTCCCTGTGCAAGATAGGACGAGCCATCCTCAAGTGTGCCCTTCACAAGTAAAGCAATTTTATATTTTTCATCAAGCATAAGCGCAGCATAAAGACCTGCCATACCTCCGCCTACAACAACTGCGTCATAGGTTTTTGTAATGTCGGCAAGATTTTCACCGTATAGCTTATTGTTGAAAATATATCTTCTCATAAATTCAGCCCTTTGCTGCTTCCATCATTCTGTCAAGCGGTTTTCTCGCCGCTAGTATTTCTTCCTGTGTCATATAAACCTCGTCATCAAGATTCTCGAGAGTATAAAGCAGATCGTCAAGACGGGTTTTCTTCATATTGGGGCAAACAAGCTTTGTCGACATGAGGTGGAAACTCTTGTCTGGACATTCCTCGGCAAGTCTTTCGACAATCGCGCGCTCTGTTGCCACGATAAACTCTTTGTTATCGCTGCTTCTGCAGAAATCGAGTATGCCCGATGTACTGCCTATATAGTCGGCAAGCCCCAGTAGCTCCTCAGGGCACTCAGGGTGGATTGCCACAAGTGCGTCCGGGTATGCCCTCTTTGCTGCCAAAAGCTCCTCTACAGTGTTCTCGTGGTGAATAGGACAATAACCTTTCATAAAATGGAATTTCTTGTCGGGAAAGCTCTTTGCCACAAACGCTCCGAGATTCATATCGGGGACAAAGATAATTTCTTTTTCGCTCAGAGAGCCAACAACCTTAAGGGCGTTTGACGAAGTGCAGCAGATGTCACATACCGCCTTTGTCGCCGCAGATGAGTTGATATAGCATACAACAGCGGCACCGGGGTGCTGCTTTTTCATATCGAGAACAATCTCAGGAGTTATCATATCTGCCATCTGACAGCCCGCGTCGGCACGAGGGAGAAAAACTCTCTTTTCGGGGTTCATAATCTTGGCGCTCTCAGCCATAAAGGACACGCCGCAGAAAACTATAATCTGCTTTTCTGACTCGCGCGCTCTTTTTGCAAGTTCAAAGCTGTCTCCGCAGAAATCTGCGGCTTTCTGGACATCAAGATTCTGGTAATAGTGCGCCAGAACAAGAGCCCCCTTTTCTTCCTTGAGCTTTATAATCTTATTGATTTTTTCCTGAACGATAGTTTTATCCATATTGTCTTTTGTCCTCTGTTTTATGCCTAGGCTATTTTTTTGTATAATACCACATCGTAAATATTATGATATCACATTATATCACAAATTACAGGAAATATCAAGCATTAGCGCAAATAATTGTCATATTTTTTATATTTTTACATTTTCTTCCTTTTGGTGTCGCTTTCAATTGAAAAATCAAACAAAAGCCCTTTTGAATACTATGTAATTAGGAAGTAAAAAAAATATTCGGGAAAAGAATAGCAAAGGAATTTCAGGCAAGAATAAAAGCAGAACAAACAACAGGCGAAAGGAATGAAAATAAAAGTGAGTATAAGACGCGGAGATATTTATTATGCCGACCTTAGTCCCGTTGTCGGCTCTGAGCAAGGCGGTATAAGGCCTGTACTTATAATTCAGAACGATGTTGGAAACAGGTACAGCCCTACCGTCATCGCAGCTGCTATCACAAGCAAGACTGACAAGAGCAAGCTGCCGACACACATTGATGTTTTTGCCGAAAAATACGGTCTTGCCAAAGACTCGGTAATACTTCTCGAGCAGGTGCGTACCATCGACAAGCGCAGGCTTAAAGAAAAAATGGGGCATCTGGATGACGATGTGATGAACCAGGTCAATGACGCGATTACTGTAAGCTTCGGTCTTGAGGAGCAGATTCCCCAGCATCAGCAGCAGTTTATAGGCTGAAGCGCAAAAAAGGATTCCAATACAAAGCTTTTACAGCGCAGGAAGAATATCCTGCGCTGTTTTTGATGAAAAATTGAAAAAATTTTAACAATAATATTCTCTGACATCTTGAATATTGCCGCAAAATATGTTATAATATTTTGAACTATGTAAATATATTCCATATATTTAATTTTCAGGAGGTATAACAATGGCAAAGGCATACGGTAAGAAAACCTGGCTTATTCCCGACGCATTTCTCAATTCGGTATCGAAGAACTCTTCGGTAAGCCACGAGGCTATCTGCGTCATCAACACTTCGGACATCGACGCCGAAATCGCTCTCACTCTCTTTTATGAGGACAGAGAAAAAGTAACTGACTTTTCCTCTTTCTGCGGAGCAGGCAGAACGCACCACATAAGACTGGACAAGATTCGCTCAAAGAACGGCGAAATGATTCCCCGCGATGTTCCCTATGCTATTCTTATCGAAAGCAATGTTGAAATTGTTGTTCAGTATTCAAGACTCGACACAAGCGAAGTTGAAATGGCTCTCATGACAACAATCGCTTACCCTGTTGAGGAATAATTGAGTTAATAAATATTAAAGGAGATATAAAAAATGGCAAACAAGGTACTTTTGGAAACATCGGCAAGACACATACATGTATCAAAAGAGGCTCTTGAAACACTCTTCGGCAAAGGCTACGAGCTTACAAAGAAAAAGGATCTTTCTCAGCCCGGTCAGTTCGCTTGCGAAGAAAGAGTTACAGTAGTAGGCTCCAAAAAAGAGCTTGCAGGAGTATCAATTCTCGGTCCTGAGAGAAACGCAGTTCAGGTTGAGCTTTCGCTCACAGACGCAAGAAGCATCGGTGTCAACGCTCCCGTAAGAGAGTCGG
>JAZNMZ010000011.1:0-4597 GCA_045580005.1 Eubacteriales bacterium
ACAAAGATTATATATTGCTATTATTTATATAGCACTTGGGGTAATGATGATTGCAGGAACATCTGCAATTAAAACAGATAATGATTTTATTTCGGCCTTTGGTTTTGCGATAATTATAATGGGAATCGTCCGTATCAGGAATTACCGTATGATTACCAAGAATGAAGACACAATCAGGAAGCAAGAAATTATTGAAACAGACGAAAGAAATGTTTCGATTATTCATAAAGCGAAAAGTACCGCATTTTCAATATATATTCTTCTTTTAGGAACAGCAGTAATTGTTTTATCACTTTTTAGTTTGCACGAAGCGGCTAGATGGGTTGCTTATTCTGTATGTTTGCTAGTTTTTATTTATTGGATTTGTTATTGGGTATATCAGAAAAAATCGTAACAATATTTAAATTTCTGTACTAACAGTAGTGACAATACCGACATAGTGTGGTACAATTACCATTGAATAATAGGAATAATTAAACTGTGTGAATAAGAGTTTTTTTATGAAAAAATAATTCCAACAATTTACTTCGCTTTGGAAAGCGAAATGATTGAATGTTTTTCAACCAGGCTAGATAATGTTTTGTTTACTCTTGGCGTTTCTATGCTTGAGGTTTCTGTTATGGTTATCACAAAGCGCGAATGATGTAACAAGCTGCTCACATAACAATTTATACAAAAAGGAAGTATTATGCTGACAAGACTGTTTAAAGAAGATTTTTATAAGGTTTATGAGCTTATGAAGTTAAGCTTTCCGATTGACGAATACAGAACATACGATGAGCAGCGTGCCCTGCTTGAGATGTCGGAGTATAATATATATGTGTCATTTGACGAGAGTGAAGCTTTGGCTGCTTTTATTGCAATATGGGATTTTGAGACTTTTGCCTTTATCGAGCATTTTGCTGTTAGTCCTGCATTCAGAAATTGCGGACTCGGCAGCAAAATCCTTGCCGAAGTTGCGGGGTTGTTTAAAAAAATGCTGTGTCTTGAGGTTGAGCTTCCCAAGGACGAGCTTGCTCACAGAAGAGTTGCTTTTTACCAGCGCAATCACTTTGAATATAATGAATATCCGTATGTCCAGCCGTCGATTTCCGACGGTCGCAAGCCTGTGCCTCTGAGACTTATGACTTACGGCAGACATATCAGCGATAAAGAATTTGCAAGTATAAAAAATACACTTTATACAAGAGTATATAATCAGCACTGAATAAATAAAAATAACTACTTTGTCGGTCACCGTATCAACTTTGGTACGGTGTTCTTTTTCTGTAAGAAGAAGTTGTGTTTTCCCCTTTACTTTTGGCGGAATATGATGTATAATATCAATATTAATTAATTATTTTGGGGTTTTATGAGAAGAAATATAAGAACAATTTTGATAATAGCTCTGCCTGTTATTGCTGTATTGGCTTTGCTGTGGGGATATAACAATATCCATATTTACAGCAAGACAGCGCACATTCCTGCAGATTGCAATAACAGTGGCAAGGACGCTAAGATATGCGCAATATGCGGAAAAATGGTATTTACAGACGCAGAACCGCCTACAGAGCATATATTTGGTGTGTGGCATGAGTATGAAGCTTCCACCGCCGCAACAAACGGAAAAGAAATACGCACTTGCACCATCTGCGGCAAATTCGAAACGAGGGTTGTGTCAAGCACTTCGATGCTTCCCAGGCTTTATTTTACAGGCTCGGCAATCGGTCTGTCATCGACAAACAGTATAGTTGCTCAGTTTGGCAACAATCCCGATTCGATGTATTCCGCATCTTTCCTTATGATGGATGATAACGAAGAGGGTAAATACAGCTATATTATTGATGTGATTGCAGATCCTAACGGCGGTGAAAGTACCGATATTGAACTTGGCTATTTCGGCAAAAATAACAAGGTATTGCTTTATGCACACAACGACGAGCCGTCGCACTCTCACGCAATAATACATACAGAGCTTTGGGGTGAAATTCTTAGCACCTATCCTGAGCTTGCAGACTTTGAAATATGCTCTGTCACCGACGACACTACCATTGCGGGAAACCATATAATGCTGTATATACGAAATAAGTTTGCGGGAATATATACACTTACTTTGCCTGCTGAGAATATGTTTGAAAAAAATCATAATTTGCCCGACGGCACCGTTGTTGTAAAACCGTTAAAAGACGATGTACAGATCATCTATGCTAAGAATACTGACAGCTCGCAGGCGACAGATAGTTTTTATAGGTTTGTGGACGCCTGTGCTCAGGACTTTGAGATCGGTGCTGCAAGGTATTCTGACAGCAATCTCCTTGCAGATTACTATAATTTCTGCAGAATGACAGCATTTTCCACGGGACTTTCTCGCGATGTATATTGGATTACCACAGACGGCGTAAAGTGGTATCCGATTCCTGTCAGCAATGAGGGCGAAAGTTTTGGAACAAAGTACGGTACTCCCGAGCTTGCGCCAAGTAATGACAATCTTTTGTTTGCTGAAAGCGGATATTTTACAGATGCTATATGGACAAGCCTTATGCAAGGCTCGCCGGAACTTGTTGCACAGTCCTTTTATAAACTGTCCGGGGGAATTATGTCGACAGAAAAAGTATCAGCAGGTTTTGCTGAAAAGATGCAGTTGCTTGATCCGGAACTGTTTGTCGAGGAGTTCAGAACCTATAAAAAGCGATATTCGGAAGAATATTTTATTCCATCAAATGTGTCAAAATGGTACACAGAGAGGGTTTCGGCTCTCGCTGAAGTTGGCTGACAGGAAAGGAGGCTTTTTTGAAAAGTAGAATTATAATAATCACAGTTGTCTTGACTTTTTGTATTGCTGCTCTCATAGGCTGTGTGTATGTCTATTCGAATGTTCATACATACAGTGAAGAGGTCTTCTATCCTGCAACCTGTCTACATCACGGTGTAGCTTCAAGCAGATGTACGATTTGCGGCAAAACTCAGACACGCATTACAGAACTAGCCTCGGGTCATACCTATACCGAATGGATGGTTACAAAGGAACCAACTGAGATAGAAAACGGCTTACGACAGTCATTTTGCGATCTTTGCGGAAGTGAAACTTCCTCATTTGTGGAGTCAAAGACCAACTTCCCCAAATTTTATATTTACGGCGATCCGTCAAACATTAGCATATCGAATTTTGTTCCGATTGCGTTCAAGTATATAGAAAACGACACAGAACATTCGGGCACTGCAAAGATAAGACTTCTCGAAAGGGATACAATGAGCCTGCCGAAGCCTGACTATCAGATAGAGCTGTATTCAGACACCGACAGAAACGATGCCATGAACCTTATTCTGAGTGAGGGGTGGGATGAAACAAACACATATACCCTACACGGAAATTATCTTGATATAACTTCTGCGAGAAACTATGTTTCTTCTGTTCTTTGGGGAGATATGGTTCGATCCAGAACAGGGTCCGATGAACTCAAGCAGCTTACAAACGGCGGTGCAACCGTCGGATATCCGATTATTTTTTATACCAACGATGTATATAAGGGTATTTATACCATTAACATAAGTTACAATTCGGCACAGTACGGTATGAGTGAAAATTCTCCGGACACCTGCGCGGTTGTGCGCGCCGTGGGCGAGAGTGATGCAACTCTGTTTGTGTCGGAACCTGTTTTCGCTGTATACAATGACGGCTTCAAGTTTCTTGCTCCCACATATAGCTCTGATGGGCACAAGACTCTTATGCAGAGCTTTATTGATATGGCAGATTTTGTAATATCGAGCAGCGACGAAGAATTCAGAAAAAATCTCGGCAAGTATCTCGATGTAGAGGCAGCCTGTGATTACCTCATTTTCAACACTTTTGTTGGCGGCGGCGAAAATCTTGCCAACAACTGCAATTATGTTACCTATGACGGTAGGCTTTGGTATCCTACATTGTATCAGACTTACACCGGCTTTGGCACCGATTATGAAGGCAAGGCAATCGATGCGGATGACCACCTTATCATCAGCAGATATAACGGAAAACTGCATATAAGCACTCAGAGCGTTCTCTGGCAGAAATTCGTACAGAATTTTGAGGACAAAATTCTAACCCGATATAAGAAACTGAGAAAATCTGTATTTACAGAGAATAGAGTGCCGGCACTTTTCGGTGAGTATATCACTTCAATTCCTACAGTATTGTATGAGGGCGACATAGCAGAATTTGCAAAGAATACTGCAAGCCGTGATATAAGCGCACAGACAATTTCTTCATGGTATTCTGAACGCGTGAAGCTTGTAGACGCTGTATTATATTGACAAGTATGTTCAGTCAGGGGAGGATTTTTTTCCTGACTGAATAGTTTTTATGTGTAAGAATTCGCAGTTTTTCTTGATTCTGCTTAAGTACAATTTGCTGGTGCAAAAAAGGCAAAAAGTGATTTAAAAATGCAAAGTTTTTTACGCCTGAGCATTTGCACAAAATTAAAAAATATGGTATTATATCAGTATATTTTTATTTAGCTTTATTAGAAGTAAAGGGGAGTTTTATGAAAAACAAAATCCTTAGCGCACTTCTTGCAGTGCTGATGGTAATGACAGTTGTACCTTTTGCAACAGTTCCCGTAAGCGCAGCAGTCGGAGTGCA
>JAZNMZ010000012.1:0-75648 GCA_045580005.1 Eubacteriales bacterium
AGAGCGCCCTGTGAATCCCGACGATGTTGTTGTAAAGCGTTCAGAGGGAGGAGTAAGACTTGTTGACTTCAGCGCTGCTGAGGTAGACCTTTCCAAGTATGACGAAAGACTTGACAGTCTTGTTCCCGACGCTGTAAGAGAAGACGGCGGAAAGAAGAAGCAAAAGAAAGGCGCGCAGACGCAGATTACACGCGGCGTAGGCGGCCGTATCAACCGAAACGAAGCAGCTGCCCGCGATATTGTTCAGCAGGGCAAAGGCAAGTTTAAAAAGGGTAAGGGCGCACAGCCTACCAAGGAGCCTGTCGAGGTAAAGAAGTTTACAGGTCCAATCACTCTTCCTGACGAAATTATGATTTCCGACCTTGCAGCAAAGCTTAAGATAACAACAGGCGAAGTTATAAAGAAGCTGCTTATGATGGGTCTTGGTATGGACGCTGTCGGCGCCAACAAGTATGTTGACTACGACACTGCATATCTGCTTGCCGATGAAATGGGCATCGTTGCCGAAAAAGAAGTTGTTATCACTATCGAGGAGCGCCTTTTTGCCGACGACGAAGACAAGCCGGAGGATCTTGTTGACAGAAGCCCCGTTGTCTGTGTAATGGGTCATGTTGACCACGGTAAGACATCGCTTCTTGACGCTATCCGTCACACAAATGTAACGGCAGGCGAAGCAGGCGGTATCACTCAGGCAATCGGTGCGTACAGAGTAAAGGTACAGGGCAGAGATATCACATTCCTTGATACTCCCGGTCACGAAGCATTTACCGCAATGCGCGCAAGAGGCGCGCAGGCTACAGATATAGCAATCCTTGTTGTTGCTGCAGACGATGGTATCATGCCTCAGACAGTTGAAGCGATAAACCACGCCAAGGCTGCAGGTATCTCTATTATCGTTGCCATTAACAAGATGGATAAATTCGGCGCAAACCCAGACAATGTAAAACAGGCGCTTGCAAACTACGAGCTTATTCCCGAAGATTGGGGCGGAGACACAATCTGCGTTCCTGTATCGGCTCTCAAGCATCAGGGTATTGACGAGCTGCTTGAAATGGTACTTCTCGTTGCCGATATGCACGAGCTCAAAGCAAATCCCAACCGCGAAGCAAAAGGTATTGTTATCGAAGCAAAACTCGACAAGGGTCGCGGTCCTGTTGCGACAGTGCTTGTTCAGAACGGTACTTTAAAGGCTGGCGATGTTGTAATTGCAGGTACTGCAATTGGTCATGTACGCTCTATGAACGACGAGAACGGAAGAGCCATGAAGACAGCAGGGCCTTCTGTTCCTGTTGAAATCACAGGTCTTTCGGAAGTGCCGGACGCAGGCGACGAATTCAGAGCAGTAAAAGACGAGCGTATGGCGCGCGAGCTTGTTGAAAAGCGTAAAAACGACGCCAAGGAAGAAGAATTCAGGGCAAACGCAAAGGTTTCTCTTGAAAACATCTTTGATCAGATAAACGAGGGTTCAAAAGAGCTTGCAATTATCGTCAAGGCTGATGTTCAGGGCTCGGCAGAGGCTGTAAAGGCATCGCTTGAAAAGCTCTCAAACGAAGAAGTAAAGGTAAAGGTTATCCACTCTGCAGTAGGCGGAATCAAGGAAAGCGATGTTATGCTTGCCGACGCTTCAAATGCTATTATCGTAGGGTTCAATGTCCGTCCCGACAAGGGTGCTCTTGACTCGGCAGAGCAGAAAAAGGTTGATATCCGCACATACAGAATCATTTACGAATGTATAGAAGAAATTACCGCCGCTATAAACGGTATGCTCGCACCCGAATTCAAGGAAACTATTATCGGTCACTGTGAAGTGCGCCAGACAATTCATGTTCCGAATATCGGATTCATTGCAGGCTCTTATGTTACGGACGGTAAGATTACAAGAAACGCCCAGATACGCGTTGTACGCGACGGCATTGTTATCTTTGAAGACAAGATCGGCTCACTTCGCCGCTTCAAGGACGATGTCAAGGAGGTAGCTCAGGGTTATGAGTGCGGTATCGGTCTTGAAAAGTTCAATGACATTAAAGAAAGAGATGTTCTTGAAGCCTTTATCATGGAGGAAATAAAGAGAGACATCACAACCGAAAAGTAATATTCAGGAGGTACCTTCAATGCCTACAGGAAAGAAAAAAAGCGTTCCTTTCCGAAACGGAAGGGTAAACGAGGAAATCTCCCGTGAGCTTACCGAGATTTTAAGAACAGTAAAGGACCCCAGAGTCAGCGGCTCGTTTATCAGCATAATCTCTGTGGATACAACTGCCGACCTCAAGTACTGCAAGGTATACTTCAGCGTATACGGCAGCGATACAAAAGAGGTTGCCAAAGGCATAAAAAGCGCCTCTGGTTATATCAGGCACGAGCTTTCGCAGCGTCTTAATCTACGGGCAACTCCCGAGCTTACCTTTATTGCCGACAACAGTATAGAGCACGGTGCTCACATCTCGGCAATAATTGAAAGTCTTGGCAAGGAAACAAAAACCGAAACGGAGAACTAATATGAAAAACACCCCGAAACACAAATTCAGAAATGCAATATCGGCGGCAGAATCTGCGCTTATAGTACTGCTTTTTGCATCATTGATTTTCATGTTTGCACAGTACTGCATTCTCAACAATGCAAACGCGCCGTCCTCTCTTCCGAAGCTCTCTGAAAATGATGGCGGGGTGTTTTTTGCTCCCGGGGAGGATTCACAGAACCTTTCCGAAAGCCTTATTATGCCTGCGTTTGTCGGATACAGTGTGAACGGTGAGAATTTTTCTCCAAATCTTCACGACGGCGACTACGAAAAGTTTATGAGCCTTTCGCAGCCGTTTATTAAGAATGTTTTTTCGGACATCAGCACGATACTCGAGTTTTCATCAGATACGGCAGGCTCGGAGTATATTGATTCTCTGACAGCAAACTCAAACTATCTTTATTTCCTGTTTCCGACCGAGCTTCCTGCCGCGGCCTTTGTTCCCTCTTTTACCGGTGAGGCGCAGGAGGAAATTTTCCATTCATTCAATGTGCGCGAGCTGTATATATTCTGCGACGAATCGGGAAACCTTTCTGGCGCTGTAACGGGTAGCGACGGAAGCATTGCAACTCTCACTGTACAGAACAAAGTTAATCTGTCTTTTGAAAATTTCTCGCAGTTTACAAACCTTTCTGATTCCAACAAGTTTGAATTCGCAAGCATTGCCGGCGAGAAAAAGCCTGTTTACTCGTATTCTGTCGCAATTAACGATATTCTGGAATATAATGACACAGGAGATTTCACTCTGGATTCTCCAGAAGGAGTGAGCAACGCTCTGACGGCATTCGGATTTAACCCCAACGGCACAAGATTCTACAAGAGTACCTCTGACGGCAGCCTTACATATGTACAGGAGCAGGGAGTTTTGTCTGTAAGTACCGCCGGCGACATTCTGTACTCCTCGTCGGGAGGGGGAATGCATCTTTCGGAATTTTTGAACCTCGAAAGAAGCAGCTACTCTTTCTCCGAAAAAATCTGTGCGGCGCACAGGATAATAAATTCTCTTGATAAAGCTCTCTACGGCAAAGACGCCTCTTTGTGTCTTACCGACATCAGCTACAGCGACGGAAGTCTTGTTCTTGATTTTTGTTACGCTGTGAGTGGCGTAAGATTTGAGGGCCGTGCCGCAAGGTTCATTTTCAGCGACAGCGCACTTACCTATGCAAGCGTCACACGCAACACCTACAAAAGGCTTTCTGACACAAGCCGCGATATTCCGCAAAAGCTTCTGGTGGCAATATATTTGGACAGATTTTCAGACAGCAAGCGGGTGCAGGGCGGCTCGTTCGTATCTGTGTACACAAGTACCGACACCACAGACGAGGGAACGCTGTACAGCTCGAGATTTGCTCTTCTTGAAAAAGAAGCAAGCGTTCCGACAGATGCTCAAAGCAAGGAGGAAGAAGAATGAACTGGACAAAAGTAAAGCTGATTCTTATTATTTTTCTTGCTGTTCTCAATATCTATTTGTTCGCAAAGCTCACACAGGTTTATGATATGTCGGCATATCTGCCCGACACTCTCCTTGAAAAAGCGAGCGAAAACCTGGCTCAGCGCGGTATTTATATTTTGCCCGACACAATCGACAACAGGCATTACACTAAGGACATATATATCTGCACCACAGGTATGCTCACCGCAGACAGACTTGCAACACAGGATAGTTCCAATTATCTTGAAAACGCATTTTCTTCCCTTTACGGCGATGACGGATATACCGTAAGATATTTTGATATTCCCGACGGTGTTTCGGCAACTGTTGCAAATCCAGACGGCAGCGTTTTTGGGGTTGCTGTTCTCAGCGACGGCTTCGGGATAGAGTATTATATGCCGGGTATTGATACAGAGGTGATGTCAGGTGAGCTTGCATCAGATATCGATATCACTCAGACAGCAAGTGCTCCGTCAAAAGTAAAAAAAGTTATTTCAAATTTCTTTGAGGATGTTTACAGCACTTCACCTATAGGCTACAGTATTTCGCGCACAAGCGCACTGGACGGCGGTTATCTTGTAACCTGCCAGCTAACGCTTGATTCTATTCCTTTGTGTGATATGTCGCTTAGCTTCTTTGTGAACGACGGCAAAATAAACTACATCAAAGGAACACTCCCCACAGACAAAATTACTGCAGAGTACAATAACGAGCTTATAGACGGGGTCAACATTCTTTTTCGCCTCGACGAGCAGGGAGAAATAACAATTATCAATGAATCTCTCGTATATGCTGCGGTAAAATACGACACAGAAAGCTATTTCTTTGTCCCCTCCCGACACTTTACATACAAGAGTGCAGACGGCATCACCTCTCACTCAGTTTATGACAGTATCGCCGGGACAAAACTGAAATAAATCTCTGACTTTTAAGCAATTATTTATGATTTATTAACAATCGATTTGAAAAACAGAAAATTCTTAAGATTTTTTTAAGGAAAATTGTAATTTTTTTTATAAAAGCATTCCCTTTTCAGCATAATAGTGTTATAATATATATGTAAAATGGTGTAAAGCTGTAAAGGTTCCGTATTTTTCACACAATAAACTGTGCAACAATCCGGAATTTTTGCTTTTTGCCTGTTCATTAAATCATCGCTTTATAGCGATGTAAAACTTCAGGAGCGAGATTAATGGATAAATTTATAGTTAACGGAGGAACACCGCTCACCGGCGAAATAGAAGTAAGCGGCATGAAAAACGCAGCTGTTGCCATTATTTTCGGCACAATTCTTACCGAGGGTAAGTGCGTTATTGAAAATCTTCCTGATATAAGTGATGTTGTCGACTCTATGGCTATTCTGCAGAGTGTCGGCGCAAAGGTAAAAAGATTAAACAAAAGCACATACGAAATAGATACAAGAAAAATCAACCCGGGTACTTCTCCCTACGAGCTTGTGAGAAAAATGCGTGCGTCATACTACATCCTCGGAGCAGAGCTCGGCCGTTTTGGCAAGGCTCACGCGGCATATCCCGGCGGTTGTGACTTTGGCGTCCGTCCTATCGACCAGCACATGAAGGGCTTTGAAGCACTCGGAGCAAAGGTTGATGTCGAGAGCGCATATATAGATGTAGACGCGACAGAAAACGGTCTTGTCGGAGCAAACATTTATATGGACTGCGTTACTGTCGGAGCAACAATCAACATCATGCTCGCAGCCTGCCGTGCCAAGGGCACAACCATCATCGACAACGCGGCAAGAGAACCTCATGTTGTTGACCTTGCAAACTTCCTCAACGCCTCAGGCGCAAATATCACAGGCGCAGGTACCGATGTCATCAAGATAAAAGGTGTTGACAGACTCCACGGCGTAAACTACGCGATTATTCCCGATATGATAGAGGCAGGCACATTCATGATTGCCGCAGCGGCAACCGGCGGAGATGTGCTTGTTACAAATATTATCCCGAAGCATGTTGACTCAATCTCTGCAAAGCTTGTTGAAATGGGCGTTGATGTCGAAGAATTCGACGACGCAGTAAGAATCTCCCGCAAGGGCGAGCTCAACAAGGTGACTGTCAAGACACTGCCCTACCCCGGCTTCCCCACAGATATGAATCCACAGATGTGCGTGCTTATGTGCCTGGCAAAGGGCGTGAGTATGCTCTCGGAGGGTGTATGGGACAACAGATTCCGATATGTTGAGGAATTAAGGCTTATGGGAGCCGATATCAAGGTGGATGGCAAACTCGCTGTTATTGAAGGAATAGAGGGCTTCAGTGCCGCTCCTGTCAGAGCCGTTGACCTGCGTGCAGGTGCTGCTATGATTATTGCAGCTCTTGTTGCAAACGGCAAGACAGAAATATACGACATACAGCATATCCAGAGAGGCTATGAGGATATAGTTTCCAAGCTGCGCGGAATCGGCGCAGACATAAAGCTTGTCACCACATATGACGACAGCGATTCTCTCCCTGCAGCAAACTGATATGTAAATTAAAGACAGCCGATTTGATTTTGGCTGTCTTTTTTATTTTTTCATCAAAAATCGCATTTTTTTACACACTTTTCCAAAAAATCAAAAAATATTTTTATTTTTTTATAAAAACATCTTTTCTTTTGCATAATGGTGTGTTATAATAGAGGCAAGTTACCGGCAGAGTACTGTCTGCTGATAGCCATTATATCATTTTTAACGGAGGTGTAAATAAATGGCATATGTAATTACTGACGATTGCATCGCTTGCGGCGCTTGCGTAGACGAATGTCCCGTAAATGTTATTTCCGAAGGCGACGGCAAGTATGTAATAAACAAGGATGAATGTATCGACTGCGGTACATGTGCAGGCGTTTGTCCTGTAGGAGCTCCCAAGGCTGAATAATTTTAGTTTACTTAAAAAAAGAAAGAACCGTTCCGACGGTTCTTTCTTTTTTATATTCCACTAAGATTAAGCGTTATAACTTTTTTATAGTTGTGTTCACCGTCGTTTAGGAACATCGGCGCCTCGGGCATCCCATGCTCCTGAATATACATCACAGTGTTGAAATCACTTTCAAAAAGAATGCAGAAAGGAGAAAGCTCGCTGAGCTTTTCTGCAATGCAAAGTCTGTCCTGCATTGTAAGGTAAGTGAGGCTGTCGCCCCCAAACTCGAGACATAAGCCCTCAACACCTAAATTTAAAAGCTGTTCTTTTATGAAAAAAGCTACCTCCGAGCTTTTTGCATCATATCTCACAGTGCCGTCAAGGTTTATAAAAACGCTCTCGGGTATGGTGACGCCCGTTTGCATATCTCCGACAAAAAGAGCTCCATAGGCTCCGCACAGTCTGTCAGAATACGACAGCTTTGCGGAGTTGTTTATATCTTCTTTAAAAAACACTTCGCCGACGCGTGTGTCTTTGCCTGTGCTGTAACCGATTATTTTCTGAAGTATCGTCATCCCTAATCCTCGCTGCACACAATAAGAGCCTGTCCCTCGCCCACCTCGATAAGCGCTCTGGACGCTGTAATCTCGTTGGATACGGTGACAAAAAAGCTTCGCTCAAGCTCTTGTCTTTTGATGTCATACTTAAATCCGCGCATAACAATATTTTTTATACTCGCATCAAGCGGAATGAGAGACACATATTTTTTTGAGTTTTTTTCAAAATAGTTCTTCTTCTCGGCAAGATATGCTATGTTCTTGCCGTTTGTAATCATACCGCGTGCGCCGTTTTGCCTTATGTACTCAAGCAGAAAGACATTTGCAAGAGTGTGGTCAAGGCGTCCGCCCAGTCCTCCGACAATAACAATATCCTTGCAACCATCTGACAGCGCATATTTTACCGCGAGGCTTGTATCGGTATCGTCCTTTTCGGGCGGAAACGGAATAAATCTCACATCCGGAAAATCGTTTTTCAAACTTCCTCCGTATGAGTCCATATCTCCAAGGATAACACAGGGAGCTATACACTTTACGCGCTCTGAGAACAAAAGCAGATTCTCACACCCCGAATCGGCAGCTATAACAAGGTCGCGCTCACAGGGAAGCTCTGTCATCCTCTCGGGATAAAAATCCTTGCCTCCCGTAAAAATAAAGCATTTACGAGTCCCATTCATTTTTATTTTTCAGCTCCTCGTACAAAGTTTTGTAGCTTTCGTGACGGCTCTTTTCTATCTTTCCGTCGGCTATTGCCTGCATTACATTGCAGCCGTCCTCGCACAGGTGCGAGCAGTCGTTGTACCTGCAGCCGAAAGCGTATTTTTCTATATCGGGAAACGCACCGAGAAGACCGTCCTTGGGTATCATATTATACGCCGCAATCTCAAGCATACTGAATCCGGGAGTATCGGCGATATATGTGTCCTTTTCGATTTTATAAAGGGTTGTACTGCGAGTGGTATGCTTGCCTCTGGAAATCTTGCGGCTCAAAGCCCCTGTCTGAAGTTCAAGCTCGGGAAAGAGCATATTGATAATACTCGATTTGCCCACGCCCGATGCCCCTGTAAAAAAGCTGGTCTTGCCCTTTATATACTGACGGATAAACGAGCACACCTCGGCATACTCCTGCGGCTGTGCGGCAGAAACAGCTTTTGCCATAATTCCGGAATTGTTGTATATTCTGCAGATTCTGTCGGCGTCTGCGATGTCAGCCTTGTTTACAAGCATAAGTATATCAATACCATTGTAAGCGACAACGCTTGTCATTTTATCGAGCAGAAAAAGATCAGGGTTTGGCTTTGCCGACGCGACAACAAAAACCAAAAGGTCAATGTTGGCACTCGCAGGACGGATAAGAGAGTTTTTTCTTTCGCATATGCCCGTTATGAACCCGCCGCCCTCGGCAATATGCTCAATCTCGACATTATCTCCCGGCAAGGGCGTAATACCATCCTTGCGAAAGCTGCCTTTTGCACGGCACTCAAGAAGTGTGCCCTCGGCAAGTACCTGTGACTGCGTCATTTCGACAGTGTAAAGACCGCCGATTCCTTTTATAATTTTAGCTTTTTCCATATTTCCTCATACGGCACTTGCGTTTTCGCCGTCAGGTATTTCCTCGGGCTCTGTTTCTTCGGTGTTGTCGATATTTTCTATATCAGTATTTTCTGTGTCCGGTGTATCTGTGTTTTCGGGAGCGGAATCTCCGTCGCCGGGATTCTCATCCTCGAGCACATCTGTGCTCACATCGGGGTTGTCGGTAATGGGAGATACGCCGTTACTTACTACAATGTCCACCTTTGTAACAGCCTCCTTTACAGACTCGCCTGCCGTAAGGCTTGACGAAATAACTGTGCCTGCAGGCTCTGTGGAATTTTCGTAGGTAATCTCGCCTATGCGGATCTTTTTTGCGATAAGCGCTCTTTTTGCATCATCAATATCAGAACCGACAATCTCGGGGACTGTAACATTCTTGACCTGAACGCCCTTACTGATATAAAGTGTAATGGTGCTGCCCACATCAACAACTGTGCCGGGTCCGGGGGAGGTAGAGATGATATAGTCCTCCATGACCGTATTGCTGTACTGTGTTATCTCTATAATCTCAATACCGAGATTTTCAAGCTCGTCCCTTGTTCTTCTTATTTCGGTTAAAGAATAATCCTCAAGGGCAATCTTGCCTGCTCCTGCGCTGACTGTGAGAGTAATGTCATAGTAGTCAGAGCCGTTTGGGAGCTTATATGTCTTGCCTCCCTCAGGGGTCTGCTTGAGAATTGTATCGACGGCCATTTCCTGGTTTGTTTCGCCCTTGACGCTGATAACTCTTATTTTTCTGCTTTCAAGGTCGGCTATCAGCTCATCACTGTATACGCTGCCGACAAGCTCGGGGATAGCTATTTCTGTTCCCATGTCGGTAACTCTGCCCGAATTTAAGAACTTGATACCAAAAACAATCAGCGACACAAGCGCCACCAGGAAGAACGAAAGCGTAACTCCGCTTACGACAGAAAGGAAAGAGCTCTTTTTTGTCTCCTCCTGTCTTCTTCTGCCGGCTGTTCTTGCCTGCTTGTGCTCCACAAAAACTGTTGTCGGGTCGTTCTGCAAAAGCTCAAGCGCGCGTCCCATCGCTGCACAGGAAGAAAATCTGTCGTCTGTCTCCTTGTGCATTGATTTGAGTATTACCTGCTCAAGACCCTTTGGAATTTCCTCATTGTGCTCACGCGGCGGCACAGGGTCGTCTGTTACCTGCATCATAGCAACCGCCATCGGTCCGTCTGCCACAAAAGGAAGCACGCCTGTTGTCATCTCATACAGCATAACGCCGACAGAATATATGTCCGACGAATATCCCACTTCCTTGCCGCTTGCCTGCTCGGGGCTGATATAATTCACCGTACCTATTGCCTTGTCTGTCATTGTGATAGACTCGGAATTGAGCATCTTGGCAATGCCGAAATCCATGACTTTGATACTGCCGTCACGCTGTAGCATGATGTTCTGCGGTTTTACATCGCGATGGATAATATTCTTTGAATGAGCGTGAGAAAGTGCGCTCAGAATCTGACATGTGTAATATATCGCCTCTTTGCACGAGAGAATCTTTTTGTGATCGATGTAGTCCTTGAGGGTTACTCCGTCCACATATTCCATAACGATATAGTTTATCTTGCCGAAAGATACATCGTAAATCTTCACGATATTCGGATGAGAAAGCATAGATACAGCCTTTGACTCGTTAATAAATCTCTTTACCGACTTTTCGTCATCGCTGAATTCCTCGCTGAGAATTTTCACGGCAACAAGCTCGCCCGTGCCTACAACCTCCGCCTTGAAAACATACGCCATACCGCCGATGCCGATAAGCTCTTTGATAAGGTACTTGTCGTTGAGTACCTTGTTTATATATTGCTCATGACGCTCCATATGTCACTACCTCCGACATCATATTTTGACAAGGACGGCAGTTATGTTGTCGCTGCCGCCGTTTTTGTTGGCTTTTTTTATCAGTGTGTCAACCGCAATCTCAGGGGTTGCCGCTTCTCTTATTATTCTTTGCATCTCCTCGTCAAGAACAAAGTTTGAAAGACCGTCCGAGCAAAGCAGAAAGCTCTTGCCCTTGAGCGAAATTTTAAAAAAGTCTGCCGTCACCGAGCTGTCTGTTCCCACAGCACGCATAATGACATTCTTGTTTGGATGAGTCATCGCCTCATCTGCAGACAGCTTGCCTTTATCAACAAGAGTCTGTACATACGAATGGTCGTGCGTAACCTGACATATAGAGCCTGCTGTGACAGCATACAGGCGGCTGTCGCCTATATTCGCAATATACGCCTTGCCGTCATATATAAGCAGCGCAACAAGGGTAGTCCCCATTCCTGCAAGTTCCTTTTGCGTGGTTGACTTTTTGTATATAAACTCGTTGGCACACTTTATTGCATAAGTAATAATACTCTCGACCGTATCGGAGGGGAGCTTTTCTTCGGATATTTTTTTGATTCCATCGGCAAGCTCACGCTTAAAAATATCCACAGCAAGCGAGCTTGCTATATTTCCGCCGTTTGCTCCGCCCATACCGTCACAGACAACGGCAAGGAAAGTCTTGCCCTCAAGATAGCCTGCAAAAAAGCTGTCCTGATTATTATCGCGAACTTTTCCTACATTGGTTTTTCCGCAGAATACCATTCTCTTTAATCCTTTCTCAAAAAAATGCTTATCACTTGTTTATTCTTGATGCTCTGAGCTGTCCGCAGGAGGCGTCAATATCCGAGCCGAGTCTTCTGCGAACTGTTGCAACAATGCCGTTTTTTTCGAGAATCTTCACAAAATTCTCGATGGCCGCCTTTCCGCTCTTGCGGTAATCCCGTCCGTCAACAGTGTTGAGCGGAATGAGATTGACATGGCACAGCATACCCGAAAGGAGCTTTGCAAGTTGCCCTGCCGCCTCGGGTGAGTCGTTGTTGTTTTCAATCATTGTGTATTCAAAAGATATGCGTCTGCCGCCATTTTGTGTATACTCCCTGCAGGCTGCAATAAGCTCGTCGAGGCTGTATTTTTTTGCAATCGGCATAAGTTTTTCGCGCATCTCCTGATTTGGCGCGTGCAGTGAAATTGACAATGTCAGCGGGATATCAAGCTCAGAAAGCTTTTTTATTCCCGGAACAAGTCCACAAGTTGAGAGCGAAATGTGACGGTAGCCGATATTGAGCCCATCCTTGTCGTTTACAAGATGCAAAAACTTTATTACATTGTTAAAATTATCAAGAGGCTCGCCTATTCCCATCATAACGATATTTGAAATCCGCTCGCCTGTATCCTTTGTTGTTACAAGCACCTGTCCAAGCATCTCGGACGGTGTAAGATTTCTTGTGAATCCCGCTATGGTCGAGGCACAAAAAGAGCACCCCATTCTGCAGCCCGCCTGCGAGGAAATGCATATCGTGTTGCCGTGCTTATACTTCATAAACACGCTTTCAATACACTCTCCGTCGTAAAGTTCAAAAAGATACTTCACGGTACCGTCGAGCTTTGATACAAATTTTTTGCTGACACGGGGCAGCGCTATGTAGCACTCCTTTTCCAGTATTTCGCGCAGGGACTTTGAAAGATTTGTCATCCCGTCAAAATCCGACACTCCCCCATGAAGCCACGAGAAAATCTGTCCCGCTCTGAATTTTTCGATTTTTACCCCATACTTTTCCGAAAGCTCAGCCAAGAGAGCTGATATTTCGTCTTTTGTGAGGCTCAAAATGTCTGTCTTTTGTAGTTCACTCATACTTTTCTCACAATTTTTGCTATAAAGAATCCGTCAGTTCCCATCTCATCGGGGAAAAGCGTTTTCATTCCCTCTTTTGCGTCAAGGCAGAAGTCGGGATTTTCGTTCAAAAATCTTTCTACAACCCGCTCGTTTTCTGCCTTTTTGAGAGTGCAGGTTGAGTATACGATAAAGCCGTCGGGCTTTATATATCTGCTTGCAGCGCACAAAATTTCATACTGTATCTGCGGCAGTCTTTCGGTCTCGCAAAGGGGCTTGAATTTGATATCCGGCTTCTTTGCTATAACTCCCAGACCAGAGCAGGGTACATCGCATATAACTGCGTCTGCTTTTTCGATAAGAGTCTGATCAATCACTCTTGCGTCGTGTGCTGAAATTTCCATACAGTCGGATATACCGAGCCTCTGTGCTCCCGACATCACAAGGCTGAGCTTGTTCTCGTGCAGATCACGCGCTATGATTTTACACTTACCGCCGAGATTTATCGCTGCAGAGAAGCTCTTGCCGCCCGGGCAAGCACAAAGGTCGAGCACAAGTCCTCCCTCGGAAATGGTATTCTTATTTATGAGCGAGCACGCCATCTGCGACGCCTCGTCCTGCAAAAAGAACAGTCCCTCAGAAAAGCCGTAAAGCTGCTCTACAGGGAAAGACCCCGAAAGCTTTATTCCTCCGTCACAAAGAGTGCTCGGACTTGCAATCCTGCCGAGAGAGTCGAGCATTTTTTCTCTCGTAATTTTAATTTCGTTAACTCTGAGTGTCATACTCTGCGAGTAGTTGCCAAAATGCTGTGCAAGGCTCTGTGCCTTGTCCCTGCCGTAGTCTGCGCTCCACAACTCAAGTATCTCCTGCGGAACTCCCGACAGGAGTGATGCCGAGCGCATACCGCCCTCGCTCCTCATAAGCTCAAAGAGCCTTTCCTTGCTTTTTGAAGCAGTACGCAGAACTGCATTTACAAATCCGACAGAGCTCTTGGGGCAATAACGCTTTGCGAGCTCTACCGATTCATTACAAGCGGCAGAGTCGGGCACTCTGTCCATAAAGAGAATCTGATAAATCCCTGTTCTCACAAGGCACAGAACCATATTGTCTATATCGGAGGTTTTTCTCTCAGAAATTTTTTCGATACAATAGTCGATAGTTATCATGCGCTCGATTGTTCCGTAAAAAAGCGCCGTAAAGAAGCTCTTGTCAAGTCCCTCAAACTTATACTTTTTTATAACCGTCGAAAGCTCGATATTTGAATATCTTCCGTTTCTCAGGCAGGAATTAACTGATAGCAACGCAGCTTGTCTTGGTGTCAAAATAGTGTCCTCTCAAATTAAGATTTATCTTCTGCGGTTTACAAGCGAAAGCATTCTCAAAAGGTTGAGTACCGATACTGCAAGTGCCGCAACATAAGTGAGCGCAGCGGCGGTAAGCGTCTTTCTTGCGCTGCCAAGGTCCTCGTCCGAGAGTCTGCCAAAAGAGCGAAGAGCTGACATTGCTCTTGAGCTCGCATTAAACTCACACGGAAGTGTAACAAGCTGGAAAAGTGTCGCTGTCGAAAAGAGAATCACTCCGAGCATTGCAAGGTCAGCAATCTGCAAGAGGAGTCCTATTAAAATAAGCGGCCAGGCAAGATTCGAACCTATCTGGCAAAGAGGAATAATCGCAGTTCTCACTCTTATCGGGAAGTATCCGACAGCATGCTGTACAGCGTGGCCTGCCTCGTGAGCAGCAACTCCGATTGCAGCGGCGCTTGTGCTGTCATATACACCCTGCGAAAGTCTTATGACATTTGCCTTGGGGTCGTAGTGGTCGGTGAGATTTCCTGCAACCGTTTCTATTCTCACATTGTTGAGTCCGTTGGTATCAAGAATAATCCTTGCGGCATCCCTGCCTGTGATGCCTGCGTTGTTTTTTACCTTGGAGTATTTTTTGAATGTGCTCTGCACATTAACCTGCGCCCATCCTGCAAAAAGCATTGCAATAATAAGCAAAAAATAAGTTGTATAGTAGTTCATTTTGTACTCCTTTTTTAAAAATGTTATGAAAAAATACTGTCTTTACTGATTTTTCTGCCGTTGGCAAGGTCCTTTACCGACAGCTTCTTTGAGCCCTCAAGCTTGAGCGAGCGGATAAAAACCGCGTCCTTCCCGCAGGCAACAAGCACTCCGTCGGGGGTGATTTCTTCGATTCCGCCGGGAGTCTTCTCGTTTTTCGATTCGCGCACCTCGGTGTCATATACCTTTGTCGGTATCCCGTCAAGAAAAGCGTATGCCGCAGGATATGGCGTCATACCTCGGATTTTGTCGTGTACTGCCTTGGCAGGAAGTGAAAAATCAACCTTTGCTTCTTCCTTTTCGATCTTGGCAGCGTGTGTGGCAAGCAAGGAGTCCTGAGGTATTCTCGGAGCTGTGCCCTCGGCTATTGCCTCAACAGTTTTCACGAGAAGTCTGCCGCCAATACGCGCGAGTCTATCCCATACCTCGCCTACCGTTTCATTCTCGCCGATTTCTGTCTTTTCGGCAAAGATCATATCACCCGTGTCAAGGCCTTTATCCATATACATTGTGGTAACGCCTGTTACTGTCTTTCCGTCAATAACGGCTCTCTGTATCGGAGCGGCTCCCCTGTATTCGGGAAGCAGTGAGCCGTGTACATTGATACAGCCGTATTCTGGAAAATCAAGCACATACTGCGGAAGAATCTTTCCATAAGCTACAACCGCTATAATATCGGGAGAGAGCTCATCAAGCAATTCCTGCAGCTCGCCGTTTTTTAAGCTTTCGGGCTGATACACGGTAAGTCCCTTTTCGAGAGCGTACTGCTTTACCTCGCAAAAAGTAACTTTCATTCCTCTGTTTTTTGCCTTATCGGGCTGGGTAACAACGCCCACCACATTCGCTCCTGCGTCAAGAAGCGCACTGAGCGAATCTCTTGCAAAGTCGGGCGTACCCATAAATAGTATCTTTAAATCTGTCAACTCTAGTTCTTCCTTTTATTTTACTCAAAATCTTCCGGGTCGAGCATCTCAAGAGCATTATCTGTATAAAGAACGCCGTCAAGATGGTCGTTCTCGTGGCACAGGCATCTGGCGTAAAGCTCCTTACCTGTGTAAGTGAACTTGTTACCGTGTCTGTCGGTAGCCTCAACCGTCACAACCATAGGTCTTGATGTTATGCCATACTGTCCGGGAACCGAAAGACATCCCTCCGCCTCTTCCTGATGGCCCTTTGTTTCAACAATCTTTGGATTTATAAACTCAACTATATCGTGCTCGCCATCTTTGACGCTCTTGTCGATTATAAAAATCCTGCGAAGTACTCCTACCTGCGGAGCCGCAAGACCCACGCCACCGGCATCAATGAGAGTTTGCTTCATATCGTCGAGAAGTGTAATAATCCTGGGGGTAATTTCTTCTACCTCACGGCATTTTTTGCGGAGAACATCGTCCCCGACTTTAACTATATTAAGCAGAGCCAAAACTCTTTCCTCCTAACTTTTTTAAAAAAATCAAACATTTGACGGGTTTACATCTATCGAAAGCGAAACGCTCTCGGGCAGTGACGAAAATTCTGAGTACATTTCACTCAGAAACTGTCGTGTTCTGCCTATATTTTTGCATTTTATTATGTATCTTAATCGGTATTTGCCCGAAAGTTTATATACTGTCGCCTCAAAAGGTCCGTATACGATAAGCTTTACATCGCGGTACTCGAGCTTTGCAAGAGCGTCGAGTCTTTTACCGAACGCCTCGGCTGTGCTTTTTACCTGACTTTCGTTCTCTCCCGAAAAGGTGAAGCTGACAATATCGCAAAAAGGCGGGAAAACCGCAGCCTTTCTCAGTCTTATCTCCTCGTCATAAAAGGTAGTATAATCCTGCTTTGCCGAAAGGCGCAGTGTACTGTTGTCGGGGCTGTATGTCTGTATAACCGCTCTTCCCGGAATCTCTGCTCTGCCGGCACGGCCGAGTACCTGTGTTATAAGCGAAAAGGTCTTTTCGTTAGAGCGGTAGTCATTGAGATACAAAAGAGCGTCTGCAAGAATGACTCCGACAAGCGAAACTTTGGGAAAATCGTGGCCTTTTGTAACCATCTGTGTTCCGATGAGAATGTCTGCCTCGCCATTTCTGAAAGAACTGAGTATTTCCTCGTGAGCACGCTTACCCGAGGTTGTGTCTGTATCCATACGCAGTATCCTTGCCGAGGGGTAGGCTTTTTTGAGATTTTCCTCAAGCATCTGAGTGCCCGAGCCGAGATAGCCTATATGCTCACTGCCGCAGACAGGACATATCTTTGGCAGCTCCGAAGAATATCCGCAATAGTGACAGGCGAGTCTTGAGCCTCTATGATACGCCGAGCCATACTTGTGGTAGGTAAGTGATACCGAGCAGTTGGGACACTGAAAGACTCCGCCGCACGAGCGGCAGGACACAAAGGAATGATATCCCCTGCGGTTTATAAAAAGCACCGTCTGCTCGCCGTTTGCAAGATTTTTGCGTATTTCTCTGTCAAGCTCTTTGCCGATAAGGTTTGCACCCAAACCGTCGCCTGTGTTCTCGTAGGCGTTTTCGTTTTTCATATCGTAGATGATAACCTCAGGCAGCTTTGCGGTACCATATCTTCTGTCGAGGGTGACAAGGGTGTACTTGCCGATGCTTGCTTTGTAAAAGGACTCGGAAAGAGGGGTTGCCGATGCGAGCAGCATAAGCGAGCCTGTCTTTGCACATCTCATTCTCGCAATATCCCTTGCATGATACTTGGGAGACATATCCGATTTGAACGAGCTTTCCTGCTCCTCGTCTATAACAACAAGTCCAAGATTGCTTGTGGGCGCAAAAATTGCCGAGCGGGTGCCGATGACAATATCGGCATCTCCCGAATTTATCTTCTGCCAAGCGTCAAGCTTCTCACCTGCCGAGAGTGCCGAGTGCACAACGGCAACGCGCTGCCTGTATCTGCCCGCAAATATAGCTATAGTCTGGCTTGTGAGTGCAATCTCGGGCACAAGGTATATAACCTGCTTGCCATCCGAGATTACCTTGTCAATAAGCTTTAATATTACATTCGTCTTGCCGCTGCCCGTGATACCGTACAAAAGAGCCGCCTTTGCCTCATCCGCTCCATACAGCTGTGTGAGGATATCAAGAGCATTCTGCTGACTTTGCGAGAGAGTAAAATCCTCTGTCGGAGGTATGTCCTCTATTTTGTACGGACTTCTGTAATCCTTTACAGATACAAAGTGTGCCATACCCTTTTTGCAAAGCCCCTTTATTACACTTTCGCCAACCTCGCAGATTTCACACAGCTCCTCAAGCGAGCAAAAACCGCCGAGAGAGGCGAGCACCTCGAGAGCGTGCTGCTGCTTTTCGGTAAGCTTTTCGGAAAAGCTCTCATCATCAGGCTGACAAAGAATCTCCACAAACTTGCTTGTTTTCTGATTTGTATGGCAGGATACATCGCTGTTTTTTTTGATATATCCGAGCTTTGTCAGAGATGTAACTGCTGTTTTTGCGCCGTTTCCAAAATTTTCACAAAGCTCGCCGAGCGTCACCTTACTGCCCTGTGCAATATAGTGCAGAATACCGAGTGCCGCCTGGTTGAGCCTGGTATAAGTTTCATCGGTAATAGCAACTCCGGGGGCAAGGTCATAGTACTCGCCGACCTTTACGGTAATACCTGAAGGCATTACTGTGCGTACCGCCTCGCCGAAAGTGCAAAAGCACTCCTTTTTCATAAAAAGGCATATCTCAAGCAGATCCTGCTTTAAAAAGAAGTCGGTATCGGGAATATCAGACACAGGCTTCGGAGATTTGTATGCGCACTCATCCGACAGCTTTGTGACAATGGCTTTTCTCGGCTTGTTGCCTGTTCCAAAAGGAACAACGGCAAGAGCTCCGACGCGGATTTTTGAGGCAAGCTGCGCAGGCACAGAATACTCGTATTCCCTGTCGATTTTGTATACAGCGTCAAGAATATATACGCTTGCAAAAAGCTCTTTTTCCTGCACAAAAATCCACCTCCTGACGCAAAATCTGCCGAAATCCTCTGAAAAAATAAATCCTTATAAAAAGACATATAAGGCTGCAAAAAGAATTTTTAAAATCCCATTTCACAACCTTCGCAAAAATGTCTATTCCGCAATATGCCGCTACCGAAAACCGTGTCAGTCCTCAATACCGTTAAGACCTGCCTTGAGAGCTCTGTCAAGTGTTTTGTCGTCGAGCTTTATGTCGCCCTCATTGAGCTTGTTGATGGCGATCTTTACAGGCTTATCTTCGAGCGCTTCCTTTTTTGTCAAAGGCGCTGCGCAGGAAGTAATCTTGTCGGCGTCCTCGAGCTTTTCAAGCTCTGCGTTTCCTATGACATTTGTGATATATCTTGCGCTCTTGGCTGTTGCCACTACAAGAATATATCTGTTGAATTTTCCCTTTGTGAGTTCGCTGATTGATGGTTTTACCATAGTCTTTATATCTCCTTAATTTGTTTGCAAAATTATTTACCGTAAAAGTATGTCGAAAGCTGTCCGTACTGGCTCTTTGGCACAAGAGACGACGCTCTGACTGCCGCAAAGAAATCCGCAACAGCCTCATCCTGCATGCCGCGCTTATTGAATATCACATAGTCGTAAAGCAGTGCGGAGGGAACCTCTTTGTCCGCAATTGCAAGGCGCTTTCTTATCGTTTCTTCGTTTTCTGTTGCTCTGTCGCGCAGACGCTTCTCAAGCTCGTCGCGGCTCTCGGGCGTCATAAATATAAATAATGCTTCGGGCAATGTCTTTTTTATCTGCATAGCGCCCTGCACTTCAATCTCAAGTATTACATTCTTTCCGAGGGCAATGTTCTTTTCAACAAAATCCTTGGGCGTTCCGTAATAATTGCCGTTATATTCTGCGTATTCTATAAATCCGCCCTGGGCAATTCTGTTTTCAAAATCCTCTTTTGTCACAAAAAAGTAGTGCTTGCCGTCAATCTCTCCGTCTCGCGGAGCTCTTGTGGTGGCAGAAACCGAGTATACAAAGTCGGGCGCCTTCAACACCTGATTGAGTATTGTGCCCTTTCCCGAGCCCGACGGGCCCGAAACAACTACAAGCTTTCCGCGATTACTCATTTTCTTCCTCCTCGTCCTCGTCGTCACCCGCAACTCTGTTGGATATGGTCTCAGGCTGTATTGCAGAGAGGATGATATGCTCACTGTCGGTAATTATAACCGAGCGTGTGCGTCTGCCACAAGTGACATCAATAAGTCTGCCCGTGTCGCGATTATCCTGAATAAGTCTTTTTACCGGTGCGGAATCGGGACTGACAAGAGCCACAACTCTGTCTGCCGACACCATATTTCCAAACCCGATATTTATCAGTTGCATATCCTTTACCTCCGGAATTATTCTATGTTCTGTATCTGTTCTCTTATCTTCTCAGCTTCGCTCTTTGCGTCTACTACAAGTGACGCGACCTCGGCATCGTTTGCCTTGGAGCCTGTGGTGTTGATTTCCCTGTTTATTTCTTGCAGGAGAAAATCAAGCTTGCGTCCCACCTGATTCTTCACACCGGCATTGTCGCCGCAAAGAATACTTCTGAACTGTGCAAAATGGCTCTCAAGACGAACCATCTCCTCGTCTACCGCAACCTTGTCCGAGAAGATTGCAACCTCTGTGAGAATTCTCGCTTCGTCAAATTCCATGCTGCCGAGAGTTTCTTTTATCTTGGTCGTGAGTCTTTGCTTATATGCTTCCACAATATCGGGAAGACGAATCTTTATCTTTTCTATTATGCCCTCGAGAGTGTCAAGCTTGGAAAGTACATCCTCTCTCAGCTTTTCGCCCTCGGTCTTCTTCATTTCATAAAAGCGCTCGAGCGCCTCGGTAAGCGGAGCTGAAAGTGCGCTCCATATCACCTCGTCCTCGGGGTCATCTGCCTTTGTGAGAAGAAATATGTCCCTGTTTGCGGCAACAGAACTCACTGTAATGTCATCAGCAAGGCCAAACTCATCGCGCAGTGTATAAAGACAGTCGAGATAGCTTTTGAGATACTGCTTATTGAGCGAAAGCTCCTGCTCGTCACCGTCTGTGAAATTATCAAATCCGAGAAAAAGCTCAATCTTGCCTCTGCCTGCATAATTTGCGATAAGCTGCTTTATCCTCTCCTCAAAACGGAGATAAAGCTTGGGCATCTTGCAGGTGATGTCAAGATATCTTGAATTGACAGATTTAAGCTCGACTGTCAGTGTTTTTCCCGGTATCGGAGCAGTTGCTCTGCCGTGCCCCGTCATGCTGATTATCATATCTTTGTTTTTGCCTCTCAAAAATTTTATACTGTCTTTGCAGATATCGACAAATAGCGACAATATCACATGCTACAGTATACTATATTATAGAATAAAAAAAGCAGTTTGTCAAGGAAATTCTTGTCAAACCACTTCAAAAATAAGCAAAAACTACACTAAAAATTCTTTTTTTCCGCTCGGCTTTTGCGGAAGATATATGTGTATATAAGCTCAATCCTGTCAAGGAACATATCGTAGACCAACAAAAAAAGATTAAGCACACCGTAAAGGACCGCAAAAACCGCATGATTTGACAATCCGAACGCACTAAATTCGGACAGTATTGCCTCAAGTCCGTAGATCTTTGCAAAAATCGCAAAAATCACGCTCACGCTGATATTAAACACTGCAAATTTGGGGACAAAAGCAAGAAGTCTTGACTTTATTTTCGCATCGCAAAGCTTCTTGAGCGCAGGAAAGTACCCTGCAACAAACACAAAATACCAGGTTGAGCTTGCCACAGGAAGAAAAACGAATGACAAAACCGAGCTCACAGCATAAATGACAAGAGAGTATTTTGTGCCAAACTCGACCACTGCCACAAGTATGACAATCGACGAAAGTGCCGCGCAGGTCATATCAAGCAGCTCAAACACGCCTCCCACAACAAGCAGCACTGTTGCAAGGGAAGCAAGAATCGCACCGTGCGCCATGCGCAATATTCTATTCTTGTTCCTGTGTTTTTGTGACATCTCAAAGCTCCTTAAAAAACTCCACAAGCTCTCCGTCGGGGCCTTTTACAAATGCAATTCTCGCGTCAAAAGTACGCTCTCCCGAGCCGATAGTGACTGTCTCGGGAGCAATATGCGCTGCCGCTCCTGCCGAGAGTGCAAGAGCATAGGCGGCGTCGACATCATCTGTGCATAGAGCTATATGAGCGTACTTTCCCTCTGCCTGATAGCTGTCCGAGCCGTTTGCAAAAAGCTCAAGTTTTGCTCCATCTGATATGTCAAGAAGCACTCCTCTGCCTGTTCCCTCTCCCCATGATGCAAACTCGCAAAGGCCGAGCTTTTTGTAAAACTCTAAGGATCTGTCAAAATCGCTTGATCTAAGTGCTATATGATGTACACCGAGGCCTGTAATTACTTTGTTTGCCATAATATCCTCTCCATATTTTTTGTGATAGTACAATTATAGCGCCAAAAGGTGTGTTTTACAAGCAAATTTTGTATATTTTTTCTATTGGGGGACAAAATACCCTCAAAGTATTTTCTTCGGAGGTCGGTATTATGATAAAAGGGTGCGCACGCCGCATGATTATCCTCAAGGACACGGGCAGTGATTTTTTTGAGGAGGCGTATTTTGTGCTCAAATCCTCGCCCGACACAGGGCTTATCCGCTCGGAAAAGGATTTCGTTGCCGAAGCGAACAGAATAATCGCGTCAAACTCGCCCGTGTCAAAGAATTCGCTTTCCGTAGGAGGCAAAAAAGGCACATCCCACAGTGAAAAGTCGCTGTTTTTTCTGCTCGGCGCACTTGCAGGAGCCGTATCAATGTGGGGAGCGTCCATCCTGCTTTAAAGGTCAAAGACTGCGGCGCAGTCTTTTTTCTTAAAATTAAATGTTAACTTTTCAAAAACAGAGTAAAAATATTGTAAACAAGAGCTCCAAACAGTTGACAAAATATTTGTTATATGGTAGAGTTTTTCTGTGGCAATACCAGACACAGAAAGTCTTGTAAACAATATCACAACTACAAACTTTCACCCTCTGCAAGCCGATGCAGAGGGCGTTTTATCATTAGCAGTTTTTCAACGAATACTCGGTCGCAGTGAGGGCAAAATGCAATATAACATTTCGGACAAGATGGCAGTTATGAAGCCGTCAGCAATAAGAGAAATTTTCAAAAGTCTGGGCTCTCCCGGAGCAATATCCTTTGCGGCAGGCAACCCTGCTCCAGAATCTTTTCCGGTAAAGGAAATGTCGGAGATTTCATCCCGCATTTTTGCCGAGAGTGCGTCTTCCGCGCTTCAGTACAGCGTGACAGAGGGCTACCCCAGACTGCGCACACTCGTACAGAACAGGCTGAAAAACAAATTCAATATCGGCAGCGCCTCGGATATGACAATAATCACATCGGGCGGTCAGCAGGCAATAGAGCTTGCGTGCAAAGTGCTGTGTAATCCCGGTGATGTCGTTATCTGCGAAAATCCGAGCTTTATAGGTGCGCTCAACGCTTTCCGCTCAAACGGGGCAAAGCCTGTAGGAGTCGGGCTGTGCGACGACGGAATTGATCTTGCCACGCTCGAAGAAGCTTTAAGAGAGCACAAGAACGCAAAGCTACTGTATCTCATACCCACATTCCACAACCCTGCCGGAATCACAATGTCATATGAAAAGAGAAAGGCTGTATACGAGCTTGCGAGAAAATATGACACAATCATCCTCGAGGACAATCCCTACGGCGAGCTCAGATTTGACGGAGAGGATATTCCCACAATAAAGAGCATGGACACCGACGGCAGAGTTATCTACTGCGGTTCGTTCTCCAAGATTCTCTCGGCAGGTATGCGAGTCGGCTTTGTCTGTGCAAACGAGGAAATAGTGCAGAAGATGGTTGTCGCAAAGCAAGTCGAGGATGTACATACAAACATCTTTTTTCAGATGATTTGTGCGGAATTTATTGATAAATACGACCTTGACGCACACATAAGCACCATACGCGCCCTATACTATGATAAATGCCATCTCATGCTTGACTGTCTTGACAAATATATGCCCAGGGAAGTAAAATACACCCGTCCCGCGGGGGGACTTTTTATCTGGTGTACACTCCCTGAAAAGATTACCCTTTCGCAATTTATTGAAGAAACAAAAAAAGCAAATGTTTTTGCCGTTCCCGGTACAGCCTTTAACTGCGATGAGACTGCAGACTCCCGTTCTTTCAGGCTCAACTACTCAATGCCGTCAAACGAGGAAATCGAAAAGGGTATAAAAATCCTTGCAGACATCATAAAAAGAAAACTATAAGGCAACATGAACAGTTTAAGATCCAAAGCTTACGGCATTTTTTACATAATACTTGCAGCAGTATTCTGGGGAGTTTTCCCTGTGTTCAATCGTCTTTTGTACGCAAACGGCTTCACAGTTTTTGAGGCGTCGGCATATAGAGCCTTTTCAGCAGCACTTATATACCTTATATGGGGGGCGGCGTCGGGTGAATTTAAGAGTATAAAAATCAAAAGTCTGCCGTTTTTTGCATTTTACGGGCTGGTTTCGGTTTTTGGCACATTTTTATTTTATGCTCTTGCAATAAGAGAGCTGTCTGCCGCAATGGCAGCAATGCTTCTTTATACCGCTCCGTCTTTTGTGATAATCTTTTCGAGAATAATATATAAAGAAAAAATTACGCCGGTAAAGCTTGTCGCGCTCATTCTCACATTCTGCGGCTGCTTCCTTGTAATACGGGGCTATGACATATCGTCACTCAAGGTGAACGCACGCGGAATTTTCTACGGACTTATGTCGGGCATAAGCTACTCTATGCTCACTGTTGTGGGCAGATATTCACTCGCAAAATACTCGCGCCTGCAGAATACTTTCCTGCCGACAATATTTGCTTCACTCATTTTTATGGTGATATGTCCCCCACACACTCTTTCAGGTTTTTCGGGGATAAATATTATATACATACTTGCAACCGGAATTATAGGAACCGTCCTTCCGTACTTCTTCTACATGAAAGGACTTTCCATAGGGGTCGACGGCGGCAAGGCAAGCATACTTGCCAATATTGAGCCTATTGTTGCAACTGTGTGCGGAACTGTATTCTTCCAGGATTTTCTGGAAATTCCGCACCAGATTATAGGTATTGCGATTACACTCGCAGGCGCGATTTTGCCGATTATTGCAGACAAAAGCAAAGAATAAATTGCCTTTTTTGAAAGGAAAAAATATGAAATTTACTGTTTTATGCGACAACTACACAAAGCTCCAAAAGCCGCTCCTTGCAGAGCCGGGACTGAGCATGTACATTGAAGACGGAAACGAAAAGATTCTTTTCGACACAGGGTATTCTGATGTATTCCTAAAAAACGCAGCAGAGCTGTCTGTCAACCTGCCGTCGGTTGATAAAATAGTAATCTCCCACGGTCACGACGACCATACGGGAGGTCTCAAGTATCTGTTCCGAAAGGTGCCTACAAAGCACATCGAGGTTTACGCCCATCCTGCGGCGTTCAGACCAAAAACAAAGGACGGCAGGAGCTTCGGCTCGCCGTATGGTACAGACGATCTCAAGTCGCGCTGTACTCTGCGCCTTTCAAAAGAACCTGTGAAGCTTTCCGAAAAGCTTACCTTTCTCGGCGAGATACCGACATACCCCGACCTTGAAAAGCGCACGCCGCTGGGCTTTTGCGAGGACAGTGCCGATATGCTTTATGACGACACGGCGCTCGTATACAACGGAAAAGACGGTCTTACAATTCTCACAGGCTGCTCACACAGCGGCATTACCAACATCTGCGAGTACGCAAAGTATGTGACGGGAGTAAACAAAATTCACACTGTCGTCGGCGGTTTCCATATCACCGAGGCAGGTGACAAACTCGATATCGTGTGCAAATACTTTCAAAAAGAAAAGGTGGATATCCTTTACCCCTGCCACTGTACCTGCTTTGACGCAAAGTGTGGTCTGAGCGGAATTGCAAAGGTAGCCGAGGTCGGCTCGGGCTTCTCCGGAGAAATCGAATAAAAACAATAAAAAGTGGCTGTAAAACAGCCACTTTTTTAGTTTGTTTTTTCAAAAAATTCCTTTGCGGTGATTTTGTATTCGACAACAGTTTTGTACTCGCCCTTGATGAAAAGAGAGTTTTTGTATGTATCGACATAGGTCATATTCATCTTCTGCATTACGCGCTCGGAAGCGTCGTTGCCCTGCAGAAACCTTGCGCATATACTCTCAAGGTCAAAAACCACAAAGCCGAACTTCATCACAGCACGCGCCGCCTCACAGGCAATTCCCATCCCATGATATCCTGGCGCAATGACATAGCCTATCTCAGCGGTATGCATATTATAATCAAACGAAGTAAATCCGCAGGTGCCTATGAACTTGGAATTTTCCTTATATTCTATTCCAAAATCCCAGAAAGCTCCCTGTGCGTACTTTTTTTCCACAAGCTTGAGGTAACGGAATGTCTCCTGCTCACTCTTGTGCGGTGCCCAGGTGAGATATTTTGTCACATCGGCATCCTTCGAATACTCGTACATATCCGAGGAATCTGCAACAGTAATTCTTCTCAGAATAAGCCTTTCGGTCTCAATTGTCGGAATGTTGCGAAAAACTTCTTTTACTCTTTTGTCGGTAAGATAGTGCATAGATATTATCAGATACCCAGCTTCTGCTTCTTTTCCACAAGGAATGAGTAAGCTTTCTTTATATCGCCGATAGGATCGTCGCCAACCTCGCGCTCGATTGTGAGGAAGCCGCAAAAGCCGATTCTGTCAAGCGCTCTAAGATAGTTTTCCCAGTCAACCTGGCCTGTGCCAAGAGGAACCTCTTCAAAAGCATTTGATGTGGGGATGTTGTCAAGGTCAACTATTTTGTAAACCTGGAGAGGGTTGCATTCGCCGAGCTTTACGCCGTCTTTTGCGTGAGTGTGAACGATGTATGGAGCAAGGTTATCGACAGCCTTTACGGGATCGTCGCCTGTTACCATAACAAGGTTTGCGGGGTCAAGGTTAACCGCAACGCCGGTAGAACCAAGAGTATCAAGGAATGCGCGGAGAGTCTTTGATGTTTCGGGGCCTGTTTCAATTGCAAAGTGAGAGCCCATATCATCTGCAAACCTTGCAAGCTCAAAGCAAGCCTCCTGCATAATCTTGTATCTTTCTTCTTTCTTATCTTCGGGAACAACACCGATGTGTGTTGTAACAATATCTGTGCCAAGTTCTTTTGCAAGCTCGAGAATTCTCTTGGATTTTTCGATAAGTTCGGGGTTAAGCTCCTTGTTGCCGAAGCCTCTGCCGAGGTCACCGCAGATAGCGGAGAATACAAGACCGTTTGCATCCATCATCGAAAGAAGCTCTTTCTTCTTGTCTGCTGTCATGTTTTCGGGAGCATGGTCTCCTGTAGTGCAGTACATCTGGATACCCTGTACACCGATTTCTTTTGCCACTTCAATAGCTTCTCTGTCTGGAAGCTTAAATGATTCGAGCATTGCGCCGATTTTGAGTGCCATAGTGTTTTCTCGCTTTCTTAATATATTTTTTAAAGTTCATCAAGTGTTAACTTAAACGCAGGAATCATATTCTCAACAAAATATTTTACCTCGGGCAAATCTATCTTCTCGATAACCTCAAGAGTCGAAGAAAGCGCCTTTGAAAATTCGGCGTTTCCGTCCTTTACCTCCTCAATACATTTGATAAGTGCCGAGAGCTTATCTGCACTTTTTATCAAGAGCTTTGTCTGCTCGTCGCACTCACAGTTAATAACAGCTTCGTACTCCTCCGCAAGCTCATGCGGAAGCTTTGACAAAAGCGTGCGGCAGGCGTTGCTTTCCACCTGCTTGTAGCTGTTTTTGATATCGTCGTTAAAATACTTGACAGGTGTCGGAAGATCGCCTGTTATAATCTCTGATATGTCGTGGTAAAGCGCAAGAGTTGCAATCTTATCGCAGTCGTAGCTCTTGCCGAAAAGCTTGTTTCCGATAACAGCAAGCGCATGGGCAATCATTGCAGTTTCCGCGCAGTGCTCGGTGAGGGTCTCGTTGCGCGAGTTCTTCATCAATCCCCAGCGGTTTATATATTTCATTCTAAAAGCAAGTGCAAAAAATGACGAACCCATACTTCACCTCGTAAAATTATTACCCTGATTATATCATATTTTAAGACATAAGTAAATACTTTCGATAAAAAAAGCTAAGTATTGGCCAAATTCTGCTAAATACAAAAAGGCGAATTTTAAAGTATGTATTGACAAAATACTCCCTTTTATGATATTATATTAGCGTAACAAAAAATAAATCTTATCAAGAGTGGCTGAGGGGACAGGACCAACGAAGCCCGGCAACCTGTAAATTACTGTTACAAGGTGCTACTTCCTGCAGGGCGCAAGCTCTGAAAGATGAGAGATTATCTTCCCCTATCCTCTTACAAGAGGATTTTTTTATGCCCTAAAAGGAAAGGAACAACAAATTATGGAAAGAATACTCTTTACCTCAGAATCGGTAACAGAAGGCCATCCCGACAAAATGTGCGACAGCATTTCAGACTCTATACTCGACGCAATTCTCGCACAGGATCCTATGGCAAGAGTTGCCTGCGAAACAGCGACTACAACAGGTCTTGTGGTAATCATGGGAGAAATCACAACAACCGCAAGCGTTGATTTTCAGTCGATAGTAAGAGATACAATAAAAGAGATAGGCTACGACAGAGCAAAATTCGGTTTTGACTGTGATACCTGCGCAGTTATCAGTTCTGTGCATGAGCAGTCGCCCGACATAGCCCTCGGCGTTGACAAATCTCTTGAGGCGAAAAACGGCGACACAGACAAGTACGACACAGGCGCCGGCGACCAGGGTATGGTTTTTGGCTATGCCTGCGACGAAACGCCAGAGCTTATGCCTCTCCCCATTTCGCTCGCTCACAAGCTCGCAAAAAAGCTCACAGAAGTACGCAAGAACGGACCTCTCGACTATCTCCGTCCCGATGGCAAAACACAGGTTACGGTAGAATATATCGACGGCAAACCGCATAGAGTTGACACTGTAGTAGTATCCTCGCAGCACGCACCCGAGGTTTCTCTCGAAAAGATAAGAGAGGATATCATAGATAATGTAATCGCAAAAACTTTACCAAGCGAGCTTTATGATGAAAACACAAAGATTTTTGTAAACCCGACCGGCAGATTCATTATAGGCGGTCCCCAGGGCGACTCGGGACTCACAGGAAGAAAGATTATCGTTGATACATACGGCGGATATGCAAGACACGGCGGCGGAGCTTTTTCGGGAAAGGACCCGACAAAGGTTGACAGAAGTGCAGCTTACGCCGCAAGATATGTTGCAAAGAATGTGGTTGCCGCAGGACTTGCTTCAAAGTGCGAGGTGCAGATTGCCTATGCCATCGGCGTAGCGCGCCCTGTATCTGTTATGGTTGACACTTTCGGCACAGGCAAATGCAGCGACGAACTCCTCGGCAAGGCTGTGTCGCAGGTATTCGATCTGCGTCCTGCCGCTATTATCGAAACGCTCGAGCTGCGCAAGCCTATTTACAAAAAGCTTGCCGCATATGGACACCTCGGCAGAGAGGAGCTCGGCGTTGCCTGGGAAAAGACAGACAAGACAGCCGCACTCAAAGCCGCGATAGACAAGCTTATGTAATTACATCTGCAACAAAAAAACAAACTTGATTTCGAGATTGTTAATTTTGTTTGCGGAGGCCGAAAAAATCTAAAAAAGCCAGTAAAATAGCACCGAAAAGTTCTAAAATCTTAAAATACAGCTCTTTTTTGTGCAACATTGCCAAAAGTCGGCGCGAAATTTTGGGGATTTACGCTCTTTCTTTTTTCAGATAATTTTGGTATTATAATATGTGTTAGAGAATAATGCATTTTCATGCGCAAAGCTGAATACTTAGGAGGTAAATAATGGCAAGCGTATCATTAAAGCACATTTACAAGAAGTATCCGGGCGGAGTTACAGCCGTTTCCGATTTTTGTCTTGAAATCAAGGACAAGGAATTTATCATCCTCGTTGGTCCTTCCGGTTGCGGTAAGTCAACAACACTCCGTATGATCTCCGGTCTTGAAGAAATTTCCGAGGGCGAGCTCTACATAGGTGAAAGACTCGTTAACGATGTAGCTCCTAAAGACAGAGACATCTCCATGGTGTTCCAGAACTACGCGCTTTATCCTCATATGACAGTATATGAAAACATGGCTTTCGGACTTAAGCTCCGCAAGACACCTAAAGAAGAAATCAAGAGAAGAGTTGAAGAAGCTGCTCGTATTCTTGACATCAAGCACCTGCTTGACAGAAAGCCCAAGGCTCTGTCCGGCGGTCAGCGTCAGAGAGTTGCTCTCGGCCGTGCTATCGTTCGTGAGCCTAAGGTATTCCTCCTTGACGAGCCTCTGTCAAATCTCGACGCTAAGCTCCGTGCTTCGATGAGAACTGAGCTTACAAAGCTCCACAAGAGACTCGGCACAACATTTATCTATGTAACACACGACCAGGTAGAGGCTATGACAATGGCGTCCAGAATCGTTGTTATGAAGGACGGTATCATCCAGCAGGTTGACTCTCCTCAGAAGCTTTATGACGAGCCTGTTAACCTCTTTGTTGCAGGATTTATCGGCACACCTCAGATGAACTTTGTTAACGCTAATCTTCAGAAGAAGGGCGACGGACTTTACATATGCTTCGGCAGCTGCGAATTCAAGCTTCCTGCTGAAAAGGCTGCTAACGAAGAGCTTCAGGAATATATCGGCAAGGATGTTATCCTCGGTATCAGACCTGAGAACATTCACGACGAGCCTATGTACCTGTCTTCCCTTTCCGAGTGGGTTACAGAAGCATCTGTTGATGTTACTGAGCTTATGGGTGCAAACATCCACCTTTACCTCAATGTTGAAGACGCTGCAAGCCTTGTTGCCACTGTTTCTTCCCGTTCACAGGCTAAGAGCGGCGACACAATCAAGATTGCTCTTGATATCGCAAGAGCACACATCTTTGACAAGGATACAGAAAAGTGCATCGTTCACTAATCCTATAAAAAATATATTAAAGCCCACCTGCCATGCAGGTGGACTTTTTTGTTGTCATCTCGCGTGCTTGACTCTCGCGTATCCGCAGGTGCGGCAGAGCTTCTCACAGGGCTTGTGCTTTGTAAAGCTGTCGTACAGTGCTCTCGCACGGGGCGTGGACACTATCTCCTCAAGAGAGCTGTTATATATATTTCCAAGCGGTATACTTCCGTCTGCGTCGAGGCAGCAGGGCACAACCGTGCCGTCGCACAGTATTCCAACCTGAGAGCGCAGTCCGTAGCAGAATATCTCGTCATCGCTTTCGGCAAGCTCCTTGTCGGGCCACTCAAAGCTCACGCCATATTCAAGATATACCTCGTCCGTGCCCTTGGGTGAGCTATTCAGCTTGTAGCCACTGCGCGTCTTTATCCACTCTGTGGGGAAATGCTCTCTTATAATACCGAGTACCTTATTGTTGAATTCGTTTTCTTTCCCGTTTTCATTCCACAGCCTCAGAGCGCAGATAACGCCCGCAGACTGACATTGTTTGGCAAAGTCACAACACTCGCCTATGTAGTCCTCAAGACTTTTGCTGTTCTCGTTTGACTCAAACGAGTGCAGAGATATACTTACCTTGTGAAAATTATGAAGTATTCCCTGTCCCCTTTGCTTGCAGAGCGTGCCATTTGTAGTGAGCATGACCTTGAAGCCAAGCTCTTTTGCATAAGCTGAAATCCTTTCAATCTCAGGGTGCAAAAGCGGCTCGCCCAGAAGATGCAGGTATAAAAACTCGCACTTGCCGCGCAGCTTGTCTGCAACTGTCGCAAAATCCTCAAAGGATATAAACTTCTTTTCTCTTTTTGTCCCGTGACAGAAAGAGCAGTTGAGATTGCAGACATTTGTTATTTCAAAATAAATTTTCGAAAACAGCTTACTCATATAACCCTCAAAATTAATGCCGCTCGGACTACGGGCGGCAAATTTATTTTGTATAAAACTCATTTTATATATGGCACATTCGGTGATTTTGGGACACTCCCGAGAGATGTCAGAAGCTCCATACCAAGCTGCCTTGCGTAGATGACTGTGTTCTTCACATCAGATGTTTCTCCCGTGAAATAGACAATAACCTCGTTGGAATGGCTCGTGCCGTGTGACGGTGACATATATCCGAGCAGCTTTACTCCCGAAAACTTAAGTGCCTTGTCAGCGAGCAAAAGTCCTATTGCAGCAGGAGACGCCGCAACAAAGCCGAACGCCTTTCCCTCTGGTGCACCGAAAGCGGCAGCAAGCGCCGAGCTGCTGCTTGAGGAAAAAGCAAACTCGAGATGCCCCGCGTCGCTGATATAGACCTCGCCTGCATTCTTCTCAACATTTTCAAGAGCTATCTCGACAGCTCTGCGTGTGTCAGACACACTCCTGCCGCCGAGCACAATATAGTTGCCGTGACCGCCCCAGCCCTTTGTGTCGCGGGGGAGCTCGATTGACACGACAGTAGCATTTGTCATCTTGACAGCCTCGTCGGCTGCAAGTATCTGTCCTGCAGCACCTGTACGCGATGAGATAACGCCGAGAGAAACTATTCCCTCAGGCAGCTTCATTGCGCGTGCGAGCTCTTTTTCTACCGAAGGGATAACCATGCCGATAGTGTCAAGCAGTGTGCAGCCGACAAACTCGCTCTGCGAGCACTTGCCGAAAAGATTGCTGTCAATCATATTCTATCCCTCCTCAAAAAAATAAGTGCAGTTAATCACTGCACCTATTTTACCATATTATTTTTGTTTTGTAAAGTATTTTTACTGTTCTTTTTCAAGCTTTGCTCTCACCTTGGCACGCTCGACATTGCTGAGTATTGACTTGCGGAGTCTTATTGACTTGGGAGTCACCTCGATAAGCTCGTCGTCGTTGATATACTCTATTGCCTCCTCAAGACTGAATATCTTGGGAGTAACAAGTCTGAGCGCCTCGTCGGCTCCTGCCGAACGGATGGCTGTGAGGTGCTTTTTCTTGCAGACATTTACCACAATATCGTCGCCCTTGGGAGACTCGCCCACGATCATACCCTCATAAACCTCGATTGCGGCAGGGATAAACATCTGACCTCTGTCCTGAGCATTAAATACACCATAGGTCGTTGCCTTGCCTGTTTCGTACGCGATAAGTGAGCCTGTGGTTCTCTTTGCGATATCGCCCTTAAACGGAATATATCCGTCAAAGATAGAGTTGAGTATACCCTCGCCTCTTGTGTCGGTGAGAAATTCGTTTCTGTATCCGAAGAGACCTCTTGTGGGAATCTTGTAAATAAGCTTCATTCTATCGCCGACGGGAGTCATATCAACAAGCTCGCCCTTGCGCGCGCCGAGCTTTTCCATAACAGAACCCATATAATCCTGAGGAATCTCGCAGGTAACTTCCTCGCACGGTTCAAGCAAGGAGCCGTCCTCGCCGCGTGTGTAAATTACTCTCGGTGCACTCACCTGCATTTCATAGCCCTCGCGGCGCATTGTTTCGATAAGGATCGAGAGGTGCATCTCTCCTCTACCCGACACCTTGAAACTGTCGGCGGAGTCCGTGTCCGCAACTCTTAGCGAAACATCCTTCAAGAGCTCTCTGTACAATCTTTCTCTCAGGTGTCTTGATGTGCAGAACTTACCCTCTGTTCCTGCGAAAGGCGAGTCATTTACCGAGAAAGTCATCTCGAGTGTAGGCTCGGAAATCTTGACAAAAGGAAGCGCCTCAACAGTATCTGTCGCGCAGATTGTATCGCCGATAGTAATGTTCTCAATACCCGAAAGGCATACTATTTCACCTGCCTGCACCATATCTGTCGGCACTCTCTTGAGTCCCTCAACAGTAAAGAGGTTTACCGCCTTTGAACGGTAGTCATCATGTGCGCCTGCAAAGTTTGTAACAACAACATCCTGATTCTTTCTGATTGTGCCGCGCTCGAGTCTTCCAAGCGCGATTCTGCCCACATAATCGTTGTAGTCGATAGACGAAACAAGAAGCTGTGTGGGGCCGTCCTCGGTAATATCGGGACCCTGTACATGGTTTATAATAGTTTCAAAAAGCACCGACAAATCTTTCTCGTTGCCCTCGGGGCTAAGCGATGCCGTACCGTTCTTACCCGAGCAGAATACTATCGGACTGTCGAGCTGCTCATCTGTCGCATCAAGAGCGATAAAGAGCTCAAGCACCTCATCCACAACCTCGTTTACTCTCGCGCCGGGACGGTCAATCTTGTTTACAACAACGACAACTCGGTGTCCAAGCTCAAGCGCTTTTTGAAGAACAAATCGGGTCTGGGGCATTGTTCCCTCAAAAGCGTCGACAAGCAGAAGAACGCCGTCAACCATCTTGAGCACTCGCTCAACCTCGCCTCCAAAGTCTGCGTGTCCGGGTGTGTCTACTACATTTATCTTGATGTCCTTGTAGTATAAAGAGGTGTTCTTTGCAAGAATAGTGATACCTCTTTCTCTTTCAAGGGCGTTATTATCCATAACACGGTCTTCAACCACCTGATTTTCACGGAAAGTACCGCTCTGCTTGAGCATTTCGTCAACAAGAGTTGTCTTGCCGTGGTCAACATGGGCTATGATTGCAACATTTCTCAGATTGTTTCTTATCATTTGTGTCTCTTTCTTTCATAGTTTGTTAGTTATATTTTTCTACAACAAAGTATTATACTATATTTTTCCCCAACTTTCAATATATTTTTACTTATTTTTCAGAAAAATCGGTTGACGCAAGGGCAAATAATCAATATAATATTTTATAGAATATGGTTTTGCGAGGAAAAGATGAAAGAAAATATATTTTCCAAGATAAAAAATCTTTTTAAAAAAGAGGACGAAAACAGTCCTGCATTCCGCCGTGCCATGGCAAAAAAGCTCGACGGCAGATGCATCAGATATGTCACCGAGCGCTGTGACGGAGTCGAAACGGTTATCGGCAAGGACGGGCATATCAACATTGTAGGCGAGGATGAGTTTGCTGTAACCTGTGGTATCAAGACTATTTTCCGCGCCGGCATTGATGAGCTGCAGGCGTGGGAGCTTCTGAGCCTCGAGGGCGCCGTGCTTACTGCATTTGACAAAGAAAACGGCTGTGAGCGAACGGTTGTTGTATACTACAAATATTACAGATAAAAGTCGTATTTTTTCGTTTTTTGTGAGTGTGTTTAATTTGATTGTGCAAGTTCAACAAGCGGTATATGTAGTTTTATATTTATAATGCATAATTTTCTATTTTTTTGGATTTAAATCTTGACTTGATTGTAAATAGAGATTATAATATTACTAGTAATCTTGTTCGACCAGAAACAACGAGCAAAATTATACATATCTACTAAAATATTTTGGAGGATTCGACAAATGAAAAAGATTTCTTTAGTTCTTTTGACACTTGTTCTTCTCTGCACACTTGTAGCTCCTACTTTTGCTGCAAAGTCTGCTTTTGAAAATGTTGTTCTCAACGCTAACGAGGATGAATTCGGTTACATTCCTAACGACAGCGGTCTTGTTCGTAAGGATAATGTTATCAAGTATGTAGAAGGCTACGGCTGCGGCTTCGGCACAAAGGGCGACAGCGTTCAGTTCAAGAACCTCGACTTTGGTGCTAACGGCGCTGACAAGATGACTATTTCTTTCAGCTACGGCGACCCCAACACCTCTACACTCGCTGTATACCTCGACGATCTTAACACAGCTCCTATCGCTACATTTGCTATCACAAGCACAGGCGGTTGGGACATTCCTTTCGCTAAGGAATTTACAACAGCTGTTAAGGTTCCCGGCGGCGTACATGACATCTATGTACAGTTCACAAACGAAGAGTCCGGCTCTTTCTCTTACATCAGATTCAACGAAGCTACAGCTCCTATCACAACAGCGGGCGCAGCAACAGGCGCAGCAGCTACAGCTGATATGGGTCTCATCGTTAGCCTCGCAGCAGTTGCAACTTCTGCAGCAGGTTTCGTTGCTCTCGGCAAGAAGAGATAAATTTATAAAAACTAAACCCCTCTAAGGTCTGGCTTAGAGGGGTTTTTTGTGCTGTTATATCCTTAAAACAAAAAGGTACAGACAAAGATCACACACCCGAAAATCGAAAACCGCCTGTATCCGTGTATCGCAGACCACGCTCAACTCAAGCGACCTTGCGGCACATCGGAGAGCTTCCTTAATGCTGCTTGGTTCCCCACCTGACATGGTTCGAAAGGACCGATTGCGCAAGACTCAAGTCTCAACACGCAAATCTGCGGCACTGACAATACAGACAGACCCCTCAGAACGGGAATTAACCCCTGCTGCAGCGGATTGCAGGTACAGGGCACCGCTACCTCCCCGGTTAGTGTGACCTTTGTCCGCACCCTTTGACACTGGATACCGACTAAAGCCTATACAGTATAGCATACTTTAAAACAAAAATCAAGAGCAAATCTGTCGCAAATCAAAAATCGGCTTCAAATTTTTCAAAAATCTTTTGTGCGCGCAGCGCGTGCGACAAACTGTCTGCAACCTTTTTATCATACTTTTTGACATCCGATATTTTTGAAAGTATCGGGAATGCCGTTTCTTTGCACATCTTCATAATCCCGTTGCCCTCTTGGTTTGCGGCAAGTAGCCTTGTATAGCGCACTCCGTCCGAAAGGTGCTTGCGCTCGGTTTTGCAAAGCGTGTAGATAAGTATTCTTCTCAGCTTTGCGTCGGTGATGTGCTTGCTCTTTGCCTTTTCAAAAAAGTCATCATAGCTTTTTGACATGACTGCACACTTTATGAGTCTGTGCAAAAAGCCTCTGTCGGTTTCTGCAATATCGCAGCCTGTATCAAGAAGAAACAGCTGTGTGCACAGGGCACTGTAGAATTTTTCGTAATCAAGCTTTTTAAAGCACGCATTCGCCACATCGTCAGGACAAAATTTTTTGAGATTTTCCCTGCTCATATTTTCTCTCAGGTATGTTGCCGAGCAGTAGTCCCCGACAACTGTCTTCTCGTCGTGTCCTGCACCTACACGCAGAACAGGCAATATTTTCATATCTGTTCCCAAAAAAAGAATTGCCTTGGTATACTCAATGCCGAGTATATTATTAGGTTTCCTCAAAAAGCACGCATATTTCTCGCCGTATTTTTCCTTTATATAAATATCTCTTGCCTGAGCGTAGCCGATAGTTTTATCGGCTTTTATTATTCTTTTTATTTGGTCTGAGGTGTCTTTGTGCAGGAGAATCTCTGCAAGAGAAAAGAACATTTTCTCATCGTCGTCCTCAGCGCCAAAGCAGACTGTGTCAACCGTCGGCACCTGCGAGAGTATCTTTATTGCAGAGCGTGCAAAAAGCTCTGCCCCTGCACATGAGAAAGGATAAGGATTTTCAAGCACAAGGTCGGCTCCGCCGGATATTGCCAAGCGTGCGCGCTCCGCGGGCGTGGCTTGCGCAGGTTCACCTCGCTGTACAAAGTCACCGCTCATCACGCATACAACAGGTGCGCCTGTGAGCTCCTTCGCTCTTTGGATCTGATATTTATGCCCGTTGTGAAAGGGATTGTACTCACACACAATTCCGACAGCCATATTTCCTCCGAATTTTTAGTAATATCTGTTAAAGAACTCGTCCTCGCCTATATCGGCATAGTCTCTTGGCAGCTCCAGCCAACCGTCGGGGATCTCTTTTGTAAAGCTTGCGACATCCCGTTCCAGAGAGGATACAACCTCTCCGTCGCGCATTTCATAATCAAGGATGGCAAAAAGATTTCCGTTTTGATCAAGATAGAGCCTTGTGAAGCACTCTCCACCGTCGTAGGTCGGGCAGATGTATTCGTCGTAGTCAAGAGCTTTGCCCACATTTGTCGTGTCTCTGCCGCTGCCTTTATACTTTGCTCCCGAATAGTCAACAGCGTTTGTAAGTCCTGCTCCCACGCCCCTGTCTGCCTCAAAATACACCTTGTCAGCGTCGTTTATAAAATATGTTCTTCCCTCTTTGGTGAGAGTTCTTATATGAGAAAGGTCCATACTCAGAGTTGAGGATACTCCTGCCATAGTTCCGCCCTTTTGCGCAAGGGTGTTGTAATATACCTCGCCGCCATAGATAAACGAAACATCGAGAAAATATTCCTCAGACGCGAGCATTTCCATATATATTGCGCTCGCGGGTTCTCGGTCAACAGACGGTATTGTCACGCATGAGAAAAGTGAAAGCGAGAGGAGTAAAATAAATGAAAAAATTATAGCTTTTTTCATAACAGTTCCTTTTCTTTGATATTTTTTGCCGTCTTTTCAAGAGCTGTGCGGCTGTTTTCTATCTCACCGAGAAAGGTAAGGACAAATAGCTTTTCAAAAACCTCTCCTATCCTCTTGCCCCGAAATCCAATTTGCTCAAGCTCGTTGCCATCAATGTCAAGGTCTTTTATGCAACCGGGTCTTTTTTCGGCGTCAAAATCTATTTCAAACGCACTTAGAAATTCATAAAACAGCTCGCCGTATTTTAAAACATAAAGTGCTGTTTTTTCGTTTAAAAGCTCCTTTTGTGAAAAATCAAAGCTGTCGTATATTTCCTTGAGCCTTATGAGCCTTATTCTCTCAAGGTTTTTGAGCTTGAGTTTGTCTGCAAGCTCCTTCACACAGGCTATCGGGGTGTCCTTTGTAAGATAAAAAAGCCTCAGCGCAAAATCACGCGGCAGGCTGTCTATCCCTCCACATGGCATACATCTGCACAGTATATGCGAGAAGACCTCTTCATACTCGCGCAGAACTTCATAAGGTTTTTCGCACAGCAGTATTCCGTGAAGCTCATCGTTCTTGCGCTCACCCGACACATAACCGAGAAGATGCTTGTTTTTGAATATCGCTTTTTTGGTGTTTTCCTCAACACCAAATCCGAGCTTTGCGGAGAATCTGAGCGCACGGAGTATCCTCAGCGCGTCCTCGCAAAAGCGCTCGTCGGGATTGCCGACGCAGCGGATAAGCTTGTTATTTATATCCTCTCTCCCGCCAAACAGGTCGTACAGCCTGCCATCATAGGAAATTGCCATTGCGTTGATGGTAAAATCCCGTCGGGAAAGGTCCTTTTCGATACTGTCTTCAAAAACTACATTCTTCGGGTGCCTATGGTCATAATATCCCCACTCGCTCCGATAAGGGGTTATTTCAAGCTCAAATCCGTCTATTCTGACTCCTATGGTACCGCAGTTGCCGCCCTTATCATAGGCATAAAAGCCGCTGTCGGCGAGAATTTCTATTATTTTGGCACTCGGTGCGTTGGTCGTCAGGTCGGTATCGTGTGCCTGCCGTCCCATAAAATAATCTCTGACGCAGCCGCCAACAAGACATATTTCATAACCATGCGAGGAAATTGCGGCACAGATTGCTGCCGCCTCGTGCGGAAAGCAAAAGTTTATTTTTTCTTCTGTCACGCTTATTTCCTCCTTTTTTGTTATTTCGTCAAAAGCGCAAGCCATTTATCGCAATATGACTTTATGTCAAATTCGTCAACAGAGCTTGTCGACTTTAAATAGAGCGGATGATGCGGATGTCCTTTTTTGGAAATAGCGCCGCTTGTAAACCAGCGTGCCCCGTACTGCTCCGAGATGTGTATCATATCAAGTATACAGCTGTAAAGGTAATCTCTTTTTTCAACAATAGCGCCCCATGCCGCCCAGATATGAGGTGTGTGTGCGCAGTTTTGGAGTATGTATTCGAACGCTTTCATATTCTCGGTGTGGAGAGATCGGTTGAGTTCTTTTTCCATCTGGTCGGGATTTGTGGCACGCTGAGCGTAGATATTGAACATAATAAAACTGTCGTAGCCGTTGTAGCTTGCTATTCTCTGCACCGATTTGAGAGTGTTGTCAAGGTCATCGGGTGCTGCGGTCGACGGGTTTATCCCTATACAGATAAGAGGCTTTTCTCCCCTTGTGCCGAGAATATACCTATACTCGCCATACACGGGCGGAACATACAGCCACTTATTTATATCGTATCCGCTTTGCTCTGTGAGCGCGTCAGAAAGAGCGTCATCAAAGCTTACAATCTCAAGCTGAGAAGTCGGAACCTCCGGAATATGCATTGTAGCTCCTCCTCAAAATTATAATTTTACGCCGCAGGGCTTTCTTTTTTTGTAATAATAATACTCTGTAAATCCTGCGCTCCTCAGAATTTCCGCAGCCTTGTCAAAGCCACATCCTATATAGTCGGGAGTGTGACTGTCAGAGCCGATTGTCACAAGTCTGCCGCCCATGTCGTAATACTTTTTGAGGTGTTTGTCAAACGGGAGGGTTCTGCCCCATGTTGAGTTGAGTCCCGAGATATTAAGCTCGAGAGCCTTTTCCCTTTTTGTGAGGCTATAGAACATCTCCTCATAGTCACTGTCATACTGCGACTCATCAAACTTTATTCGATATTTTCCCTCGATATAGCGCATAGGGCAATTAATGTGTGCAAAGCTGTCAAAGTCGGCATTTTTCACTTCATCTTTTACTTTAATTACAAAGCTGTCAAAGAATGCTTTGAGATCTTCCTGCGAATATCGTGAGAAATCGGTGCCAGAAAAGTATTCAAAAACCTTTTTTCCGTCTTCCGTCACAAAATCCGCAATATGATATGAGCACAATACAAAATCAAAGTCAAAAAGACCAATAGTCTGTTTTGCTTTATCATAATCGTAGTAAGGCTCTCCAAGCTCCATCCCGAGCAAGATCTCGAGTCTGTCGCCGAATTTTTCACGCACGCGAACAACACCCTGTGCAGAGGCATAGATGTTGTCTGTGCTTCCGGGGATTTCGATATGGTCGGTAATTGCAACCCCTCTGATACCTCTTGCTATTGCGGTTTCGCAAAGAAGCTCTGCCGTCATTTTACTGTCGGGGGACGCGTTTGTATGTGAATGTGAGTCATATATTTCCATTTTATCCCTCTGTCATTTCTTTTTCCTTGAGTTTTTTTGCTGCGACTTTTCATTTAGCTTATCCTTGCGGTAGTCACCGGGAGTCTTTCCGAATGCTCGCTTGAACTCACGCAGAAAGTTTGAAAGTGAGTTGAATCCGCAGGCAAAGCATATCTCGGTAACTGACAGCTTGCTTGATTTTAGCAGCTTTTTGGAATACGAGAGCTTGAGTTCGGACAGATACTGCTTGTAGGTTTTGCCGATCCTTTGATGAAAAAGATTTGAAAAATACGATGAATTGAGATTTGCGACCCCTGCCACCATCTCCATTGTAGGATTTTCCCTAAAATGGCCGTGCATATAAAGAATTGCCTTTTGTATATTCGAGTCGCCCTCATCGTGTGCTGCTTCAATCTCGCCGTCATACTTACGCATTATCATAATAAAGATGCACTCGAGAAGTGAATGAATGTATGTATTGGAGTACTTCTTGCCACCCTCAAACTCCTTTACCGTCTGCGAGAGAAGAAAGCTTGTGCTCTCAAACTCCTCGGGCGAAAGGCTGAGAATAATATTCTCGTTAATGCTGAGAATACTTTTTACAAACTCATCGCTGATAATATTCTCGGTGAACATAAGGTTATAGGCAACAGTCGGCTCAAGCACCTCTATCTCGTGGAAATCTGTGGGGTTCAGCAAATATATATCGCCCCTGCCCAGCTCATAAACCTCACCGTTTAAGGTCTGGCGTATTCTTCCCTCGAGTATGAGCTCAATTTCAAAGCAGTCGTGCCAGTGCAGAGGATAGCTCTTGAGCTTTTTTCTCCTGATGAGAAGATCCTCGCGGCTGTGCTTCATATCGCGCACGGTAAACCTTGTGCATTCAAAATCTGTGTATGGCATATTCTGTCCCCAAAACTATCAAAATTATTGATTGATTTTTATCTGACAGAATAATTATAGATTATTTTTCTTTTTTTGTCAACAAAAAAACAAAATTACGCAACACATACACAAATTTTTCGATAGCAGTATATTAAACGATAGGTTTATAATTAGCTTGTAAGAAAACAAGAGGAGGAAATGTTATGAAAATATTTATTGATACAGCCAATGTTGAAGAAATAAGAGCTGCAGCGCGTATGGGCGTTATCTGCGGAGTTACGACAAATCCGTCGCTTATCGCAAAAGAGGGCCGCGACTTTGTTGAGGTTATAAAGGAAATTACAACTATTGTAAACGGTCCGATAAGCGCTGAGGTAATAAGCCTTGATGCAGAGGGCATGGTAAGAGAGGCTCACGAGCTTGTTGAAAAAATCAACTGCAAAAACCTTGTTATTAAAATTCCCATGACTCCCGAGGGGCTTGCCGCAGTAAGAGTTCTTTCCTCCGAGGGAATACACACAAATGTCACTCTCATATTTTCTGCCGCTCAGGCACTTCTTGCCTCAAGGGCCGGTGCGACATTTGTTTCGCCGTTTGTAGGCAGACTTGACGACATCGGTGACACAGGTATAAGCCTTATCGAAGAAATCTCAGAGATATTTGCTATACACGAAATAAAAACAGAAATTATTGCCGCAAGTATCCGCAATCCCATCCACGCAATCGATGCAGCAAAGGCAGGCGCCGACATTGCAACAATCCCATACAAGGTTATCATGCAGATGACAGGTCATCCTCTCACAGATCTTGGTATCAAAAAGTTTTTGCAGGACTGGGAGGGCGTAAAATAAAACACGCCTCTTGAAATATTTTCGTTTTTGCTGTAAAATATAAACGAAGTTTTTCGGTCTGCCGACAGATTTCCTGTCGGCAGACATTTTTTTGAAAAGAGAGTTTTTATGAGTAATATAGCAAAAATCGGCATGAGTCAGACCGAAATCCGACACTGCAACAGTAAAATAATGGAGCTTATGAGCCTTTATCTCAATATGCTTCCAGACGCACTGAGTCCCGATATTATAAAAGAGCTGTCGAAAAGCTGTAATATTCCGACGAGCCTTGCCTATGCACAGGCTTTTGCCGCAGTATGCGAGCTTGATGTCGACCGACACGACAAGGGCATATTTCATAACTATATCGTGCATATGTTCCGAGAACTTGACGCGAGCGAATTTGAAAACGACCCATACTACAGGAATATAAGAATTCCAAACGGCAAAACAGGCTTCTGGGAGCTGAAAACAAAAATTATCAAGCCCTGCGAAGCGTTTGTCTGCGGAGATATCAGAGTATTTGCTGATGGGCGTATGGTGCCGCAGATAGGCTTTTTTATGAAAGAATTTTCTTACCCTGCCATCCTTGAGCACGGTCGCGAATGGATGACTCTCATGCCAAATGAAACGGTAACGGTTCTGCCTGTCGCCAGGAAAGCGCACGGCAAGGTTTTGACCTATGGGTGTGGTCTTGGGTACTTCGCTTATCTTGCGTCAAATAACGCAGATGTAGACTCTGTGACGGTGGTTGAGCTGAGCGAGTCTGCAGCAGAGCTCTTCCGCACGCACATACTCCCTCAGTTTCCGAATAAGGAAAAGGTGAATGTAGTGCTCTGCGATGCGTTTGAATATGCCGAGAAGTATTTTGCAAAAGAAAAATACGACTTTGTCTTTGCAGACATCTGGCACGATGTGACAGATGGCAAGGATATGATGCTAAAACTGAAAGAGTACGAAAAGAAAAGTCCCGATACCGAGTATTTCTACTGGATCGAGGACACAATAAACTGCTATCTTGACAAAAAATTATGGGAGCTGTAAAGCTCCCTTTTTTGCTCAGAACAATAATTTTTCTATCGCCTTGCCGACTCCGCCGTCAAGCTCGCTTGCCGTCACAAATGTGCACATTTTCTTTATGCTGTCGGCGGCATTGTCTGTTGCAACCGAAATTGCCGCGTAAGAGAGCATCTCTGTATCGTTGATACTGTCGCCCATAGCAATGCTGCGCTCGCGCGGAATGCCGACATAGTCGAGCACCCTCTTTATTCCGGTTGCTTTGGTACAGCCGTGCATTGCCGCCTCGCCGAAATGCTCCCTGCAATAAAGGTGAAGTCTTGAGTTAATCAAATCGTAGTACTCGCCCTCAAGCTCTCTGTCTATTGTAATCTTGGAAACAAAATCGTCGCCGAGCTTCTCGCAAAACTCGTCTGTCGAGCTTATATGTGTCCAGACAGGAGAAAGGTCGACTTTAGGGTCATAGGCAATTCTTGTCTTTATTCCCTGAAAGCGGCAGGGTTTTTTGTTCTCCAGAATAAAAGAAAGAATTTCTTCAAGGATTTCCTTTGATATCGGGCAGTTGAAGATAGTCCTGTCCCCTACAATAATGTTTGAGCCGTTGCCCGTTATCATTCCGTCAAAGGTAACATCCTCAAAGAGTGCCGGCGGCAAAAATGCATAGCCGCGTCCCGTGTTTATAAAAACCTTGTGCCCTGCGGCGCGTGCTTTGTTTATCATTTGAATATTGTATTCCGGGATTGTCTCGCGTTCTTTTTCGACAGGTCTGCCGTGCTTCATCAGTGTTCCGTCGATATCAAGGAAGATCGCGTGGGGTTTTGCTTTATCGGTAATCATTTTGTTTTCCTCAGAGTTTAAATATTATGCCAAGTATAGCACCTATAGCCACGAACCATATCGGGTGGAGCTTGTTGAATTTTGCATATACGGCAGTAAGCAAAACGAATATCACCGCGGCAACATAGTTTAACGACAAAAACTCACCGTTCTGCCCAAGATGTGCCACAGCTGCCACGAATACGCTTGTCATAGCTCCTGTAATAAGTCCGGAGACCGCAGGTCTTATACCGTAAAAGGCATTTTGAACATATATATTTGTCTTGAATTTTTCTAAAAAGCGGTAGATAACACAGATAACTATTATCGCAGGCACAATAATTCCAAGCGTTGCAATAGCTCCGCCGAGTATTCCCTGGCAGATACCTCCCTGTTCGGCTCCTGCCCTATAGCCTGCGTAGGTTGCCATATTGACGCCGATAGGTCCGGGGGTAGACTCTGCAACAGCTATCATATCCGACAGCTGCTCAACTGTGAACCATGGGTACTTCTGCGCTATCGCCTTTAAAAATGGAATTGTAGCAAGGCCGCCTCCCACAGAGAAAAGTCCCACCTTGAAAAATTCATAAAAAAGTGCAAGAAAGGTGCTCATTTGTCGCTCTCCTTTCTGCTCTGTGCTTTTTTCGCCGACACAGCCTTTGCGATTACTCCCGCAGCTGCCGCAACAACAACTGCGATTATGGGAGACACATCAAAGAATACCGTCACCACAAAAGCGCCTACCGCAAGAAGAGCTGTGAAAATGTCCTTGACATTCTTGCGGAAAAGCTGATAAACAGTAACCGCCACAAGCGCGCATACCGCAACGCGGATACCCGACAAGGCATGCGCAACATAAGGATTTTCGGCAAAAGCACCGATAAATGCGGCGATAATTGTAATTATAACGATTGACGGAAAGACAACGCCGAGTGTTGCAGCTGCAGCACCTGCAGCGCCCTTTTTCTTACAGCCGACAAAGGAAGCGGTATTTACCGCAATAACGCCCGGCGTACACTGTGCAACCGCATAATAATCGAGTATGTCCTCCTCGGTGCACCAAGATTTCTTTTCGACAAGCTCCTTTTTAAACATCGGCATCATAGCGTATCCGCCGCCGAAGGTGAGCGCTCCTATTCTTGCAAAGGTAAGAAACAGGTCAAGATAAATGTTCATTTTTTACCTCTTTTTCTAATATTTCCAAATAGAATTTTACCACTTTTGCACAGTTAAGTCAATACGCTTTTTTGTCGCAAACAAATATTTGACTTTTTTTATTATTTCTGTTAAAATATAATTAAATAAAAAGTGAAGGAGAATTCTCATGTCAGAAGTAATGAACAAGTATGATTTATGGCTCGCCAATGCCACCGAGGACGAAGCTCTCATCGAGGAGCTCAAGTCTATCAGGGACAACGAGGAGGAAATTTTTGATAGATTCTATACCGAACTCGAATTCGGCACGGCAGGTCTTCGCGGTGTTATAGGTGCAGGCGACAACCGCATGAATATCTACACCGTCGGCAAAGCGACTCAGGGGCTTGCAGATTACATCAAGAGCAAAAAGCCAGGCGGCAGCGTTGCTATCTCGTATGACTCGAGAATAAACTCCATTCTTTTTGCAAAAAGAGCTGCAGGTGTTCTTGCGGCAAACGGAATTAAGGTATATATCTCGCCAGTGCTCGAGCCGACCCCCGTTCTTTCGTTTATGGTGCGCCACTATGGGTGTGATGCAGGTATTATGATTACGGCAAGCCACAACCCCGCAAAGTACAACGGCTACAAGTGCTACGGTCCCGACGGATGTCAGATGACAGACGATGACGCAAACGCCACAACTGAGTTTATCCGCAAGGTAGACACTTTCGCCGGCATAAAGCATATTGATTTTGAAAAAGCTCTTTCGGACGGTATCATCGAATATACAGACGACGCTATGCTTGAGGAATACTACAAGTGCGTTCTTTCCTGTCAGATAAATCCCGGCATCTGCGCACAGTCTGGTATCAATATTCTCTTCTCGCCCCTCAACGGCACGGGCAATATTCCCGTGCGCGAGATACTCGGCAGAATCGGCGTAAAGGTAGGCGTTGTATCAGAGCAGGAGCTTCCCGACGGCAACTTCCCCACAACACCTTTCCCGAACCCCGAATTCTCTCAGGTATTTGACTGTGCAAGAGAGATTGCAAAAACCGAAAAGCCCGACCTTATTCTTGCAACAGACCCCGACTGCGACAGAGTGGGTATTGCCGTGAGAAACGAAAAGGGCGAATATGAGCTTATGACAGGTAACGAAGTGGGTTGTATGCTTCTTTACTACATTCTCGAATGCAGAAGCGCCGCGGGCACTCTTCCCGAGGGTGCAATAGCTGTAAAATCCATTGTTACCTCCGACCTTGCAGGCAAGGTTGCGCAGCACTTCGGCTGCCGTATGGTGAATATACTCACAGGCTTTAAGTACATAGGCGAGCAGATAAAGCTGCTCGAAAAAGACAGCAGAGAAAACCTATACCAGCTCGGCTTTGAAGAAAGCTACGGTTATCTTTCCAAAGGCTATGTGCGCGACAAGGACGCTGTCAACGCCTCTATGCTCATTGTTGAAATGGCAGCATACTGCAAGAAGAACGGCATGACACTTCTCGACTATATGCAGAAGATTTACAGCCAGTTCGGTGTATACAAGCACAAGATAATCTCGGCCTCTTTTGACGGCGAAAAGGGTATGCTCAAGATGAAAGATATTATGTCCTCGCTGAGAAACTCTCCCCCTGCGGCTATTGCAGGACTTGAGGTGGTAAGAATATGTGACTATCTCACAGGAGCCGATATTGATGTTCTGTCGGGCAAGCAGGAAACAATCAATCTCCCCAGAGCAAATGTATATTCTATGTTCCTTGAGGGAGACTGCTCGGTTATCATCCGTCCATCGGGTACTGAGCCTAAGATAAAGGCATATCTCAACGCCTGCGCTCCAAGCTTTGACAAGGCAAACGAAATTATATCCGAGCTTCAGAAATACACAGATGTAATATTCGGATAAAAGCACTTTAAAATCAAAAAGACAGATAGTTTTCACTATCTGTCTTTTTTGTCTGGCTGTAGTCTGTGTTTTATTAAGGCGCGTAGTGAATGTTATTTTACACGCTTTGCGATTTCTGCGTTTATTCTCTCACGCATACAAAGGATATAATCAGCGTCGTGAGGGTAGTTTGCAAAGGTTAGAGGCTCAATACCATCCTCAAGGATTTCCATAACCTTTTCCCTGCCTGCAAGCTTCTCTAACATCTGCATAGCACGCAGGTCCTGGAGAGCCTCGTGGAATACAACAAGTCTTATTGACTCAAGAGCCTTGCCGTCGTTTGACGGATATACCTTAAACGGGTCGCCGCCCTGGAAGCGTCCGTCAGCGTCGGAACATACATAGGGATTTATAGGATACTGCGAGAGTGTGGAATAATAGAAGTTGTATCCCCACTGCAGAAATCCTGCGATATTGAATTTATAAAGCTGTGTTGCAATAATTCTGTTTCGTGCCGAGGGCATTGAGATAAACTGATTGGAAACAGCTATCTGCTGACCGGTGCAGTAGTATGTCCAGAGGTTGGGGACCTTATTCTCAAGGAAAGGCTCGATCAAGTCATTCGACGGAACGGGGAAAGTAACAGCTCCGTTTGCATAATATTCATAGTGGCTGAGCGCGTCCATAATAACATAGTCCTTGAGGATATTCTGAACGATCTTGCGGCACTTGCTGTAGTTTGCGATAGCCTCGTCTGTCTGGGGCTCATCCGAAATGTGGAAGTAGCAGCGCTTGTCAACTCCACGCTTTTTGAGATGATTAACAAGCGACTTTACAAAAGACCTCAAGAACTTCTTGTACTCGGGACCCATAGAGTCTGTATCCCAGCCGAAAATGCGCTTATACTCGCCGTCAACTGTTGCCATAACCTTGGGAGCCGCCTTTGCTCCCCACTGTGTGAACAGGTGCGAAATTTCGTAATATTTTACGCCGCAGCGCTCGCAAATATCAAGCCATCTGTCGAGCTTTGCGTAGCTATAACGGTACACGCCGTTTGTAACCTTGATATCAACAAGCTGTACCGTCGGGCGCTCGCCGCCGATTGCCGTATCAAGTGGAGGGGTAAGAACGGGAGTAAGGAACATATTCATGCCGTAGTTTACTGCCTGAGAAATGAAGTTCTCGATAATCTCCCAGTGGCGCTCGCTAAATACCTCTACATTGTAGTAGGAGGCAAGACAGTCGGAGTGGAACCAGTTTGTAACGGTAAGAGTCTGCTCGGGAAGCTCGGCGTCGAGTACATCAAGAGTGAATGTCGCCTTGCCGATACTCTTTTCGTCGAGGTCAACAAGCTCTATTTTTATCTCGTGCTTGCCGACCTTGCCCTTGGACTCCACAAAGAACCAGAACGCCTCGGCACAGCCGAAGTTTATGTAAAAGTGCTTTGTAAGATCGCAGGGCTCGAGAAAGTCAGGATAAAGGCCTGGCAGCTTGCTTATATGATTGTCATCACCAGGAAGCTCCTCGGGGCATCTTACGGGTATCTGGCGCACGCGGCTGACTCTGAACTCAAGGTCTGTGTCAACCTTTATATAAAAGCCGCATTTTGCCGCACTCGACAGTGCAAGCTGGAACGAGAATCGCTCGTTTTTCATAGCGGTTGCGCTACTGCAGCCTTTTTTTGCCTGAAGACTGTCACTGTCCATAAATTTTTCGAGTGAAGATAAAAGTTTGATTTTCATAGTTTGGATCCTTTCATTTTATTTTACTTGAATTGTTTTTCTATCAAATCGCAGCTCCTGCTGTGGGTTTTGCTTTTATTTGCGACAAAGCAGCACACAGCACTCAACATGCCCCGTTCTCGGGAACATATCGACGCCGGCAATTCGCTTTGCTACATATCCGCAGTCTGCGAAGACTGCAAGATCGCGCGCGAGTGTTGCGGGGTTGCAGGATATATAGACAACTCTGTCTGCTCCGAAAGAAGAAATCTTGCGCACAGCGTCCTCTCCGCAGCCCTTGCGGGGTGGGTCTACCACGATACAGTCGGGACTATACTCCAAAAGCTTTGGTGAATCAAGAGCTTCTGTCGCGTCAAGACACAGAAATTCCGCTTTAACACCATTAAGCTCTGCATTGTAGGCAGCATCGATCGTCGCTTCTTTTGAAATTTCAACACCTACAAGTCTTACTCCCGATTCTGCAAGAATAATTCCGATAGTGCCCGTGCCGCAATAAAGGTCAAATAAAGTTTCGCCCTCCTTGATGTCGGCAAACTCTTTTGCAAGAGAGTAAAGACGCTCGGTCTGTGCATGATTCACCTGATAGAATGCTGCAGGTGCGATTCTGAACTTTTTGCCGCATAGGGTATCATAAAGATATCCGTCGCCCCAAAGCGTGCGCCAGCTCTTGCCAAGCACGGCGTTGCCCGAGGTGGTGTTGATGTTTATCATCACGCCGCAGATTTGCGGAAAAGTCTCGGTGATATATCTCATAAGCTCGCTCTCGCACTGCTCGCCCAGAGTCCTGCCGTTTATAACGATGCTTAGAAGAACACTTCCGTCCTGAGAGCTTCTCATATAAATACTGCGAAGAAGTCCCTCTCCCTTTTCCTCGTCGTAAACTGAGAGCTTTCTACTCTCAAAAAATTCTATGCACTTATCCTTGATACTCGAAAAAATCTTATTGCCGATAAGACACTCGTCGTGCTCAACAATTCTATGTGACATCGACGCATAAAAACCGCTGATAATTCTGCCCGTCTTGTCCATGTCTATCGGGTAGACTGCCTTATTTCTGTAAAAATCCGTGCTATTCGCGGGATAAAACTCATCGACGCGAAGGCTGAGTCCTGCGATATGCGAGAAGCTGTCATCAATCATAGCTCGTTTGATTTGGGATTCCTTGCCATAATCTATGTGAGAGAAAGTGCAACCGCCGCACTTTGTCATATATTTACAGCCTGTATCTATCCTGTAGGGTGATTTTTCGAGAATTTGTTCAATTTTGCCGACAGAATAGTTCTTCGCGTTCTTTATAATACGGACAGACAAAAGGTCGCCCTCGGCGCTGCAGGGTACAAAAACCACGCAACCGTCGACACGGGCAATACCGCTGCCGTTGCCGCACATATTTTCGATGCGAAGTGTGTATATTTTGTTCTTTTCAAGAATGTTTTTTCTTTTTTCTGACATTTTTTCTCCAAAAACCTTTTCTTACATACCATTTTATATCAAATTTGCGTTTCTGTCAATGGTATTTGGAATAATTGCAAAAGATTTTGCTTTTGTTTTTGAAAGACAAAAAAACAGGCTCTTTCGAGCCTGTTTTAGTTGTAACATTATTCTGTTATCGGGCGTTCCTTTGAGAAGTACATTGCCTTGAGGTAGAGTGTTTCATCGCCAAGGCTCTTACACTTGATATCACCTATCGGAAAAATCTGGAAGTGTCTTGCGTATGCTCCCGAAGGAATGTCCTTTTCCTCAGCAAGGCCCTCAAATGAGAATGTGATTGCTGCCCACTTGCCGCCTACGATTTCCTGTTCGGATGTAACTGTCTTACCATACCACTCGGAAGTGTTTCCGTCGGGAAGCAGTGCGTTACCAAACGAGCAGACACCGCGCTTGCCTACAGCTGTTGTACCGTCGTAGTAATAAACAATTGTGAGGAACGGATAAATTGCAGGGTCTGCCTTTGCCTTGTCGAGCTCCCAGTTATTAATCATAATAGCGTTGTTGCCCTTGTCTGACTTGATAACTGTTACATCCTTTTCGTAATCAAAGGTTGTTGTCTTTGTTGTCTTTGAACCGAAAATGCTGTATTCGAGGTTTGCAAATGCGTTTTCAACCTTGATAGGAGTGCTTTCGAACTTGGGATTTCTGCCTCTGTCCTTAGCATACTCCGAAAGGTCGTACATAATAAGTACATTCGGGAGAGGAAGATCAGATGAGCCTCTCTGCAGCCACTGTGCTGTGAATGTAACCTCTTCCTCAGAAGTCATTATATAAGGAGTGTTTGCCAAATAAACTGCTCCGTCTGCACTGCTCTTCCAGCCCGAGAACTTATATCCGAGGTTTGTAATTCCGACATTCGGAAGAGTGTTGTTTGTTGAAAGATGCTCGTACTCTGTGTCGGCAGGAAGTGTGCCTGTATATCCGACAGCGCTGCCTGCGCTGAACTTAACGGGAATCTTGGGTGCTCTGCCTGTTGCTCTCGGGAATGTATACTTTGCATGAGCCAAACCGTCTGCGTCAACCGAAACCACCGCTGCTTCACCGTTTACTGTCACTGCAGGAAGCGATGACGCATCAAAGAAGTAACCGTCGTCGGGATCGAGTACAACATCAACAGTATAAACTGTCTTGTAGCCCAGCTTTTCATCAATGAGCTCGGGAGTCCAATTGTCAAGCGAAACTTCTGCGTTCTGATATGTGCTCGAAACAGCAACGCTTGATGCGAGTGCGCCGCCTGAGGGCTGGCCTACTGTTGCTTCAATATTTACAGACGAGTTAATAAATGTACCATATCTAAGCTTGGCTATGTAACCACCCTGGAGTCTTATCGACTGAGAGCTTGTAGTTCTTGTTGTAAATGAGCCTGCGCCTCTGAGGTCGACATTAACCACACCTGTTGAAGTTGTAAGAGTGGACTGACCGTTTGTCTTGTTTGTGATTTCAATGCTACCGCCAACGCCTGAGTCTACCACATAAACTGTATTGAAACCTGCGTTAAGCCTGGTCATTATGTCGCCGGAAATTGCGGAATATGTGCCGTCGCTGAAGATGATGAAGCATCTTACGCTGCCAGCAACAATCTGAGTTGAGGCAGCAACTTTTTTGATATTGCCACCATTGATATATACTTCAAAGCTACCGTTGCTTATTGTTGCAGCAGTTGTACCCATGGGCGCAAAATCAAATGTACCGATAGTACCGCCGTTGATTGTGATAAGTGAGTCGCCTGTGATACCCTTTGTGTTGGAATCGAGGTTTGCACCGCCAACATAGTATGTGTCGATTGTAACGCCCTCGTTGATTGTTGTGTTGAGTCCTGCAACTGTTGCATTAACAGCGCCGTCAACATAGCTTATTCCATTTTCTGCCCCTACATTATGGAGATTAGGGCCGAGAACAACTGTATTTCCGTTTGATACGATGTATGCTCCGTTTGCCGCGTTTATACGGATATCCTTGATAGTTGTGTTGCAGGAAAGAACAACACCGCCGCTTACCGAAATCTCGGCATCTGCGTCATAGCCTACAATAGAAAGCTGTGAGGCTATAGCGCCCTCAAGTGATGCTGTTGTGAGAGCTGTGCTGCCCTTTACAACAATTGTAGCCGCAGAGCTGCCTGCCGCTGCAACTGCGTTCTTGATTGTATCAAGAGCATTATTTATATCAGCGCCGCTGTTTGTACTGCTGCCGTTTTCTGTATCAACATAAATAAGTGTGCCTGCCGAAGCGTCAACCTCCCAGTTTGCTGTGAGGGTAATATGAGCGTTGCCCATAAGAAGCTTGTCGCCGGGCTTATACTGATTGGACTGTGCATCTGTCCAGTATGCAAAGTTGTAGCCGTACTTCGAGAATGTGTTCTCGCGAACTTCTACATATTCACCTGCCGCCGCAGAGTCTACCTCAGGAGCAAAACCGCCTGTTGCGCCGCCGTCAACATACGCAACATTGTATGTGGGAATTTCCACCCATACAGGCTTGAATTCCACATTACCTGTAAGCACATACTCATCGCCGGGCTGATAAACAGCTACGCCGTCAGTAAAGCCGCCGAAGGTATATCCGCCCTTTGTGAAGGGATTGTCTATAATTGTGATTATGTTGTCGGTGGGATCCTTATAGAATTTCTCCGGAGCTGTGCCTGTTACGCCGACACCTCCGTTGTAATATACAAGGTATCTGTCAGGATCAGCTGCAGTTTCGGCGCCGACATATGTGAATGTAATCAAATCACCTGAGAAATAAAGGTTGTCTATATCGTAATCAGAGCTGCCGTTGATTGTGAAAGTGAAATCTGCGGGGAAAGACTTGCCCTGTGCAGGAGTAAGTGTTACATCATATGTATACACCTTGCTGTACGCTACTTCTGCATCAGCAGGTGTGATATTTGCCGAAGCAACAACATTTGCGCTGTCTGTGCGTATAGGCCATACTGTCTGTGTGGGTTCAGGAGTGTCGATGATGACATCGGCGCTGTTGTCTGAAATGAGTGTGCTGGGTACAAACTCAACTGAGTATTCGCCAATATCAAATGTAGGAGTGCTTTGTCCGTAATAAAGGGTGTTTCCTCCCCGAGGTGTAACAGCAGCCATATAGCCTGCCGCAGGAACAAGCTCAAACTTACCTGTTCCGTCAGCGTGGTTTACATCGCCGTATTCGGGGTTCACAACATCTATGTAGTAGTAATCCTTTTTATCAAAGTTATTGAGCTTGAAAGCACCTATGCTTCCACCATTTTCAACTATGACATGAAGATTTCCTCTTACATAAGCTATGTAATATGTAGCCGTTGCGTCAATATCTCCGACAGCACCCTCAGAGCCAACTTTTACCTTAACATCGCCTGTGATAACAGCTCCTGTATGACTGGTAGTATTAAAGCCTGCCTGTCTGATGTTAACAGATTTGAGTGTTCCGCGAAGAACTTCGATTATAAGGTCGCCGTCAATTCCGTTGCCTGCAGTTGTGTATGCCGCGCCGAATAAAGGCGAATCGAATGTGCCGCCGGGAGCATCAACAATAAAGTGCTCGCCTGCAGTAACTCCTGTATAATAAGGACCTACATTGACTGAAAATCCTGTTGACCCGGAAACTCCGTGTATGGGGGATGAATAGTATGCTGTGTCAAACTTTGTACCTTCACCGTATGTCAGCATATATCCACATGTGTCCACATGTGCCCAGAACTGTGTAGAAAGAGCGATATTCTTGAAAACAACATCTCCCTTGAGCATAAGGGCATAGCCGCCTGCCTCTATTGCTGTACCGTCAAGAGAAGAAATGCCGACAGCCAGAGCAACATCGTTTCCGACACCCTCAACAGTCATAGTACCTGCCGGTGTACCGAAAGTTTCGTCTCCGCTGTAAGCAACACAGGCGCTGTTCAGCAGATATACTGTTGCGTCCCCTGTCATCTTGTTTGCAGCAGCCTTAAGTGTCTTTAAAGGTGCACTCTGAGTACCTGCCGCCGAATCGTTACCGTTTACAGGGTCTACAAAGAATGTATCGCCAGTAGCCGAAACGCTGATTGTTCCAAAAGTCAGTGTCGACAATACAAGCACGATCGCCATTATAGCCGATAAAATTCTACTTTTGTTCATGTGAATTCTCCTTTGCTTGGGTTTTCTTACATTTTCCTCAAAAAAGCCTTGTGTCCCAAAAAGGTATTAAAAGGCAGTATTGGTCATTTACATTATATAATGTTTACAAAAAAAAATCAATAGCAATCCGACAATTTTTTATTAACTTTTTATTTGTATTTGGCTTTTTGCACAGTTTTTGAAGTCATAATATAGCACTTTGCAACAAACATCGGACAAACAGGCGCAAAGCGGCAGTTTTCACAGAATAAAAAGACTTTTGTTTTTCCCGAAAATTAAGAATTAAACTATTTACAAAGGTGCTTTTCTTTGGTATAATATATAATAATGGAAATTTATATCTGTTACCCGCACTTATTATCGGAGGATCTTATGCAGAAAGAAAAAATAAATATCCGCGGAGTATATTTTGACAATGTGGACAAGCGCGAGGCCCTTGCGCTTGCAAAAGAGCTTATTACAAGAGACGGTCTTGATGCGGTCTATACCCCCAATTCCGAAATTGTACAGATGTGCATTGACGACAACTCTCTTTTTGAAATCATAAACTCGGCGGCGCTGATTATTCCCGACGGAATAGGCGTTGTATACGCCTCAAAGGTCCTTGGTACACCCCTCAAGGAAAAGGTCGCGGGAATCGAGCTTGCCCAGAATATTCTTGAGTATCTTGCGCAAAGCGGCGAGAGTGTTTATCTTTTCGGCTCCTCTCCTGCAAAAGACGGTATTCCTGCTGTTTGTGACGCAGCTGCCGAAAAGCTGTGCGAAAAATACCCGGGACTCAAGATCGCAGGCACCCACGACGGATACTTTTCGGAAGAGCAAACAGATGAAATAATCAGCAGAATAAACGAAAGCGGCGCCAAGGTGCTTTTCGTATGTCTTGGCGCACCTAAGCAGGAAAAGTGGATATACACCAACAGAGAAAAGCTGTCCGTTTCACTCGCGCTCGGACTAGGCGGTAGCCTTGATGTCTTTGCAGGGACGGTGAAGCGTGCTCCCGATTTCTTTGTAAAGGCAAATCTCGAGTGGTTTTACAGGCTCATAAAGCAGCCGTCAAGAATTGGCAGAATGATGAATCTCCCAAAATTTCTCTTCGGCACAATCATTACAAAAAACAAGAAAAGCAAATAAAGAGGTAGAAGTATGAAGGTAAAAATTATCGCTCACTCCCCCGATCCCGACAAGATTATTGCAGCTGCGGCAAAGCTCTGCTACTCGCCTGTCGGCACAGACGAGATAATGGAGGGTCTTACCGAAGAAAAGACAGAGAAATTTATAAATATGCTCATGTCGCTCGGTCATGAAAGTCCTGTTGAGCACGCGACCTTTACCTTTGCGGTTGAGGGCGTATCGCGCGCACTGCTTGCGCAGCTCACACGCCACAGAATGGCGTCATACAGCGTGCAGAGTCAGAGATATGTTGATAAAGAAAACTTTGAATACATCATTCCGCCCGAAATTGAGGCAGTTCCGGAGGCAAAAAAGCTTTTCATCAAAGCAATGGACGATGACAGAGAAACATACCGCAAGCTCAATAAGATACTTACCGAAAAGCATACAAAAGACAATATTGCCGCAGGTATGGACGAGAAAAAGGCTGCCTCCGCCGCCGGAAAAAAGGCAAACGAGGACTCGCGTTATGTGCTTTCCAACGCCTGCGACACAAAGATTGTTATGACAATGAATGTACGCTCTTTATACAACTTCTTCAATCTGCGCTGCTGCACAAGAGCCCAGTGGGAAATCCGCGCTCTTGCCTGCGAAATGCTCAGGCTTGTGAAAGAGGTTTCGCCCATTCTCTTTAAGAATGCAGGACCGTCCTGCGTAGCAGGAGCCTGCTCCGAGGGAGCTTTCTCGTGCGGCAGAGCAAAGGAAGTAAGAGAAATAATCGGAAAAGGCGGCAGTGTATAATGGCCTATCTTATAGCAATAGACGGCACAGACGCCTCGGGCAAGGCGACGCAGACAGCGCTTCTCGAAAAAAGGCTGAAGGATATCGGGTATGAAGTGATTTCGGTTTCGTTCCCCGACTATGCCTCGCGCGCCTGCGAGCCTGTAAAGATGTATCTTGAGGGGGCCTTTGGAAGCAAGCCGTCTGATACAAACCCATATGCGGCATCAAGCTTTTTTGCTGTCGACAGGTATGCCTCTTTTAAGACAAAGTGGGAGCAGTTCTACAAAAAAGACGATTGTGTTATTCTTCTCAACAGATACACGACATCAAACGCTGTTCACCAGCTTTCCAAGATGATAAGCATGCCTGATGACGAGAAAAGGGCGTTTCTCGATTGGCTTTTTGATTTTGAATTTACAAAGCTCGGTCTCCCATCGCCAGACCTTACCGTCTATCTTGAGATGCCGACCGACATATCGCTTGCGCTTCTTGACAAGCGTTGTGACGATACGGGAGCAAAAAAGGATATTCACGAGCTCGATTCAAGGCACTTATACGACAGCCATGCAGCGGCAATATTTGCCTGCGAGAATCTGGGTTGGCACAGAATTCTTTGCGGAGCAGACGGCAAGCCGTTTGAGCTTTCGGATATACACGAAAAAGTGTTTTCGCTCTTTTGCGATAATATGCCAAAGAGCTTTAAAAGACTATGAAAGAGAGCTTCTTTTCTTTCAAAACCTCATCGCTCGACCCTGATATCAGAGCACAGGTTGCCGATTTGTGGCATAACGCTTTCGGCGACAGCAAGGAGTATATAGAGAGCGCTCTTTCGAGCTTTCTTTCCGACGCTTTTTGCTTTTATGCCACATACAACGGCAGAGTCTGCAGTATGTTTTTTTTGCTTGAGCTTCCCTGCAGATATGAGGGCTCTGTGTGCCGTTCTTATTACCTATATGCAGCGGCAACAGAAAAGAAAATGCGAAATAAGCATTTTTTTACTCGTCTTTTTGACTACGCAAAAGTCATACTGCGCGAGAACTTTTCGGCAGAATTTATCTTTTTGAAGCCTGCGAGCAGAGCTCTTTTTGACTTTTACAAAAAATTATCCTTTGAAAGCACCTCTTTTTACAGAGCTTGCAATATAAATGCCGAAAATACGGGATATAATTTCACTGTGCAAAAAAATCCTGATGACAGACTGTATGAGGTATACAAAAAAGCTGTCGCAAGCTATGAATATGCGATAATAAAGAGCAAAGATATTTTTTTTGCCTCTTTGCTCGACATTCTGTCCGGAGGGTTTTCTCTCGCGGTCTTTGACGGTGGATTTGCCGTATACCGCGACCGAATAATTTATGATATATGTGCGAGCAACAAGGCTGACAGAGAGTCGGTATGCAAGAGCCTTGCAGCTTTTATGGGAAATTCCTCTGTTAAGGCGAATATTTTTGACAGCAACGGTTCCCCTATGTATATGGCACTGGCACTCGGTGAAAAGAGAGTAAAAAACACGCTGTGCTCGCTTCTTTTTGAATGATTTTGTTTTTTACCGAATATTTGTAAAGCAATTTTGCGTATAAATGATTATGTGGGAGGATGACAAATGGTATATGTTTTTCTTGCCGACGGTTTTGAAGAAATCGAGGCACTGACACAGGTCGACTATTTAAGACGCGCAGGGATAGAAATAAAAACTGTCGGCGTGACCGGCAAAACAGTCACGGGTGCGCACAGTATTCCCGTTGTCTGCGATATCACGCAAGACGAGATTGTCCTCTCGGACGACCTTGAGATGATAATTCTCCCAGGCGGTATTCCCGGAGTGCCCAATCTTTCAAAGAGTGAAGCCGTGAAAAAGGCGATTCTTTTTGCAAAAGAAAAGGGCAGATACATTGCGGCAATATGCGCCGCCCCCACTCTGCTTGCACAGATGGGACTTCTTGATGGGAAAAAGGCAGTATGCTACCCCTCTATGAGCAGCGAGCTCGAGTGCTATACCGACGAGTCTGTTGTGACAGACGGAATATTCATCACCGCAAAGGCGGCAGGCGCATCCGAGCAATTCTCGTTTGCGATTATATCGGCACTGCGTGCACACGATGCGGCACAGAAAGTGAGAGAAGCCATCTGTGCTCGCTGAAACAACAAACAACAATCTGCAGAAAGGATATGCTATGAGTGAGATCAGGACACAAAAACTTGAAATGAGAGAACACTACCTCGAAGTACGCAAGGAAATCCCCTTACAGCAGAGAAAGCAGTGGGACGAAAAAATCCTCACAAGACTGCGTGCGTCAATCACATACCGGCACAGCAAGGATATTCTCCTTTACGCCTCCACTCCCGATGAGGTAGACACAGAGCAGATATTTGATCTTGCAATAAAAGACGGTAAAAGAGTTGCTTTCCCTTGCTGCAATCCCGAAACCAACACGATGACATACAGATACATCACAGACCGCTCGCAGCTGACTGGCAGGTATTTTGACATACCCGAGCCATCACCCGAGTGCGAGGAATGTGTTCCGAACAATTTTACTCTGTGCATTGTGCCCGGACTTGTGTTTGACAAGGACGGATATCGCATAGGCTACGGCAAAGGCTATTACGACAGATTCTTGTCGGGCTTCGGCGGTGTTTCGATAGGACTTGTGTACTCGGCTCTTCTGCTGCCCAAGGTGCCCAAGGGCAGATTTGACAGACATGTAGATGTCCTTATAAGTGAAAAAGGAGTGTATGCTGTAAATGCTCCGAAATAAAGAAAATAACGGCAACGAAATAAAGTACGGCATTTTGCCCGAGGCAGTGCACGGCGCACCTGCGCTTGCCTGCGCGGTGCTTGCTGCCATGGCAGGTGCATTTATCGCATCAAAGGTTGGGGCTTTCTCGGGCTTTGAGACCGAAATGACACTGGCGCTTGTGCAGCTTGCGGCTTTTGTTATACCGGGAGCCGTTTACTTCCTGTTATACGGGAAAAGACGGCTTTACGCCAACTTTATAAGGCGTCCCGAAAAAGTCTGCGGAAAGTTTACGATTATTTCAGGCTTTTTGCTTGTTGTCACCGTAATACTCACAAAGGCAATTTCGGCGTATGTCAGCACCCCTAAGGTGACAGGCTCTGTTTACTCGCCGGATGCAAATCTTCTCACTGTCATTGCGGTAAGTGTAATTCTTCCGCCCCTGCTTGAGGAAATTACAGTACGAGGCTTTATCCTCTCGGCATACGAGAAAAAGTGTGGCGGAGCCGTAGCAATCACCGCTTCTGCCATAATTTTTGCATTTTTGCACTTTTCGCTCAACGACTTTTTTACATACTTTGTGGCAGGCCTTATTCTCGGCACGCTCGTATATGTTACCCGCTCGGTTTTTGGAGCAATTATCATCCATCTTGTAAACAACATCATAAGCTTATATTTTGACAGTACGGTTTTCAGAATTGTGTCAGAAAGCAACAGCGGTCTTGTTGCTATATTCGTCCTTGCCCTGTTTGCTCTGTTTCTGGTTTTTATGCTCCTTTCCGAGCTTGAAAACATCTGCAAAGGCAGATTTTTTGCTCTTGCAAAAACGGACAAGCAGAACGAATGTGCAAGACTTACAGCAGAGGATACAAGCTTGTGGAAAAGTATAAAATTTGTAGTAGCGTCCCCGTTTTTTATACTTGCGGCAATATTATTCTTTGTATTTGCGGCAATTATCTGAGGGACAAAAAGTGAGGAGGTAAAAACATGCAGGATCCGCAAAAGGACAAAAAAGACAGGCTCAGAATTGACGACAATGTAGATTCGATGCTCAATATATTAAGAGATAGGGAAAAGAATGAGCCAAAAGCACCAGTTGCAGAAGCTCCAGTATCAGCCGCACAGCAGACCGAGAGCATCCCTGCTCCCGCAAAACAGGCATCAAAGGTACATAAAAATCAAGTAAAGGGTGTTCTTTCAGCTTTGAAACCGAAGAATAAGTCTTCAAAAGGCCATGTTGTCGACTTTGACGATATTGATCCGGAAACGGCAAAGATAAGAAGAAACAAAAAGCTTTCCAAAACCGCAAAAAGCGGAAAAACTGCCGCTGTTGCTCTCGGAAAAATTGTGGGATACATCGTGCTTGTTGTAGCCATATCGGCAATTCTTGCGGTTAATATCATCAACATTGCAAATGATGTGTTTGCCTTTGTAAAGGATGACACGCCTGTCATAGTTACAATCCCTGAGGGCGCCGACACAAAGCTTGTTGCGAAAATTCTTCATGACAACGGACTTATCGAGTATCCTGGTATTTTCAAAAGCTATGTTAACGGCAAAATCAAGGATTCGATATACCTCACAGGCGAGTACAAATCAGGCGAGTTTGAGCTCAATCCAATGATGAACTACGACAAGTTCATCTCGACACTTTCGGTTTATACTCAGTCTGTAAGACAGACCGTGAGAGTCACAATCCCCGAGGGTTATACCGTTGATCAGATAATCGACCTGCTTATCGAAAAGGGCGTCGGCCAGAGAGAAGACTACATCGACGCAATAGAAAACTATGATTACAACTACAAGTTTGTAAAAGAAATCAAGCCGAATGAGGACAGAAAGTATCGTCTTGAGGGTTATCTGTTCCCCGACACTTATGACTTCTTTACAGATGAAAAGGAAATTTCGGTAATCAACAAGCTACTGTCGAACTTTGACAAAAAGTTTGATGACGAATATTATGCAAGAGCCGACGCGCTAGGAATGAGCGTCGACCAAATCATCACTCTTGCATCAATAATAGAAAAAGAAGGAAAATACGCCGAGGACCTTGCAGGTATCTCGTCGGTATTCCACAACCGTCTTGCGGCAGGAAGCCCGATAAGAAGACTGCAGTCTGACGCCACGGTTATGTATGCGCTGCCCGAGAGAAAGACAAGCCTCACATCAGAGGATCTTAAAGTGGACAGTCCTTACAACTCGTATACAAACGACGGTCTTATCCCCGGCTCTATATGCAACCCGGGTCTTGACGCGATAAATGCAGCCTTCTATCCTGAAAGTACAAGAAATTATTACTTCTTCTCAACAAAGGACGGACACACAGTGTTCTCGCAGACCAACGCCCAGCACGAGGCCCGTCAGAACGAAGAAAGAGCAAAAGGAAACTTCTAAAAGTATGAAAAAGCCCGAAATTCTATCCCCTTGCGGAAACTTTGAAAAGCTGAAGTTTGCAATTCTCTACGGTGCAGACGCGGTATATCTTGCAGGCAAGAGCTTTGGAATGCGAACCGCGTCAGACAATTTCACCGACGAGGAGCTCCGCGATGCGATAAGCTATGCTCACGGCAAAAATGTAAAGGTGTACATCACAGCAAACATTATGCCGCGACAGGATGAGCTACCCGATTTTATAAGGTATTTATCTTATCTCAACGAGATAAAACCCGACGCTGTAATCATCGCAGACCTTGGCGTACTGTCGCTTGCAAAAAAATATGCGCCCGATATTGATATACACATATCAACCCAGGCAAACACGGTGAATGCCCTGTCGTGCAGGATGTTCTACGAGCTCGGGGCAAAAAGAGTGGTGCTGTCGCGCGAGCTGTCGCTGCGTGAGATTACCCAGATAAAAAAGGAAATACCAAAGGAGCTTGAGCTTGAAGCGTTTGTCCATGGTGCAATGTGTGTGTCGCACTCGGGGCGCTGTCTGCTTTCAAACTTCTTTACGGGCAGAGACGCAAACCATGGCGCCTGTGCTCAGCCGTGCAGATGGGAATATCACGGTGCAGGTCTCTCTGCCGACATATATGAGATAAAGCGCCCTGATATGCAGCTGTCTGCTCTCGAAAACGAGCGTGGAACATTTATTTTCAGCTCAAAGGATATGTGTATGATTGAGCACATACCCGAGCTTGTAAAAGCGGGTATAGACAGTCTCAAGATAGAGGGCAGAGTAAAAAGCGCATACTACACAGCAGTTACGACCAACGCTTACAAAACGGAGCTTGAAAAATATCTTGCCGACCCCGACGGCTATAGTTTCGACGGTCTTGCAAAGACAGAGCTTGAGAGTGTAAGCCACAGAGAGTACTGCACGGGATATTATTTTGACGATCCTATGTTCAACGCGCAGATTACCGAGAGCGGCGGATACATTAAAGAAAAGGCTTTTCTTGCCACCGTCGAGGAGTACAACAGTGCAACAGGCAGAGCAACTCTGATACAGCGTAACAAGGCGGTCTGTGGGCAAACAGCCGATATTATAACGCCGGGCGGAGCACCCCGCAGCTTTGTCTTCGAGGATATGCGCGACGAAAAGGGTTGTCCGATAGACTCGGCTCCCCACGCAAAGATGCTCTATTCGGTAAAAGTGCCGTTTGAAGTAAAGGCCGGCGACATCATAAGAGGAAAATAAAGCAAAGAGAAATCCGTGCACTGCACGGATTTCTCTTTGCTCGCTTAACCTATAAAATAGTCCTCAGGATTTATGCATTCCTCATCAAGATATAGCTCGAAATGCAAATGCGGGACATCAGCGCTCTCGATAATTGCGCTTTCGCCCACTCCCCCTATAATCTCGCCCGCCTTTACGGTATTTCCGACAACGGCTGTCTGGGAAAGGCTTTCCGAAAGATTGCGGTAGCAAGACACAAGACCTCCCGAGTGCTTGATAACAACCGTCACTCCCATAAGATCGTCGGTGTAGATTTCTGTGATAATTCCGTCTGCAAAGGCGGCAACGCCTGTGCCGATATCGGAGGCAAGATCGACTCCGTTGTGCGTCCTGAAGTCATTCATTGTGGGAGTATAGAGAAGCTCTGTTTCCGAGTACTCTCTTGTAATATATCCGTCAACCGGCTTTACTCTCACCGTCGGGATAGTGCCCCCGTCAAATGTTGGTTCTGTAATGACAGGCTCCGTGTCTGTTACATTCTCCTCTAGCACGCTCTGCTCGGTATACTCGGGATCATCCACCCTGGAGCTTATATTTTCGGGACTTTCCGAAACGCTTGTATCGGGCACAAAATAGTCTTGCGGCAGGTCGTGCTCTGCCTGCTTTGGCAGAGTGTCGTCAAGGCTTATAAAATCATAGCTCTCACTTTCAAGCTCAAAATCGGGACTCTCATAGCCGCTGTTGCCGCCGATGATATTTCTGACACCGTTCGATGTTATTCCTATCACTACGGCTGCAAGGGCTATGTATACCCCTGCGCTTGTAAGCTGTTTTTTTATTCTTCCTGTTTTTTCGCTGTTACTTTGCTTTTTCAAATAAAACACCTCCGCATATATTTTTTACCGCCACGGGCAAATATATACAAACGGAGGTGTGCTTTTTATTATTTATATGCTCTGAATCTGTCATGCAACTCTGCCACACGGCTCTCGTCGATAGGCGTTGCATAGACAGGAAAATTCTCGTTTACAAACTCAAATTCCGAAAGCGAGAAAACAAGGTCGCTGTATTTGTCTATATCCTCGTTGCTCACATTGGTAATAAAGTTGTTACGGAAGTTCTTAACTTTGGAAACAAGTTGAGTCTTGTTGTCCGATACTAAAATCTGTGAAACAAACTCTCTTATAAAGCTGATATGAGTCGTTCTTCTTCTGGTGTCGCCGTTTCCGCTGAGATATGAGCGGTAGCGCAAAAGCTGCATTGCCATACTGCCGTCGAGCTGCTTTGTGCCTTTTGTCAGCTGTATCGGCTCGTATATATCATCATACTGCATATCCTCAGGAATGTTGTATTGTACTCTACCAAGAGAGTTGATGGCGGTCTTTGCGTTGATTGAATTTGCAACTGCATAAAATTCTATGTCAATACCGACAAGCGCCGACATACGGTCTACAAGGTAATCAACGCCATACATAGCATATGCTTCGCTCAGCGAAAGCTCATACGAAACACGCTCCCCTGCAGAATCACTGCCTGTGACAGCATACAGGGTGTCGACAGGAATTGCGCTTGCCATAATCTTTTCTGTTTCAAGGTCGGCGCTCACAAGTATCAGCGCGTCAAGAGCTCTGCTTTTGCTGTCCTCGCATATAACAAGAGCACTGAAGTATGTAACCTCGGGGATTTTCTCGGGTGTGTCGGTATCCTCGGGCGGAGTCTCGTTGTCAGGTGTCTTGGTCGAGTCAACAGGCTGCTCCGACCCTTTTTCCCCCGAGCTGTTAAGTATGATTTCCTTCTCGAGGTAGCCTACCACATTCCAGGCAATAATCGAAAAAATCACAAGACAAATTAAAAAAGACAGCAAAAACTGTTTTGTCGATGACATAATATAAATCCTCTGCAAATTAATACAAAATTCGGCAATCTTCGCCTTTTCTTTCATCTAATACAGTATAACATATTTTTTTCTTTTTTGCAACAATGTATTTCATAAGTATGAGTAATACTGGAAAATTTTTAATAATTTCACACAGCCGTCACAATATTGATATATAATAACAAAATGTAAAGAAAAATATATTTTTCCTGTCAGAGTTCAGGAAAAACAGGAGGACAACATGAAAAGAACAATTACACTGCTTCTCGCCATGATTCTTTGTCTTGGTGCTCTTATGACCGGCTGTGCAGACAACACCACCCCCGGCATGACTCCCGGCGACAAAACTCAGAACAACGACAAGACAGACACCGTTTCTGCACCCGAAATAGTTCTCACCGAGAACGACAGCATCATGATCGGCAAGGTTGGCGACAAAGAAATCAGCTTTGCAGAATACAGAGCTTACTTCAATTCATTCAGATATGAATACGACCTCGGAGATGCCAGCTTCTGGGAAACCGATAACGACCTTAAGGAAAATCTTTATTCTCAGGTAGAATCAGAAATCAAGGCTGCAACGGCCATTCCCCTGCTTGCTGCTCAGAAGAATGTGGCTTTCACAGACGAACAGCGCAGCGCTCTTGATGAGTATATGGCAGAAATGATTGAGCAGAACAACAGCGTAGCCGGCACAAGCTATCTTGAGGAGCTTGCAAAATACAACTTTACAGACGCAGTTTACAGACAGCTTATAGAAAACAACACTCTCGGTTCTCTTTTATACCAGACAGCGTATACTGCAACAGATGAGCAGATTCTCGAGTACGCAGACGAAAACTATGTCAGAGTAAAACACATCCTCTTTAAGACAACAGCTCTTGATGAGGAAGAAAAAGCCTCGATCAAGGCTCTTGCTGACAGCGTTGCAGACCGTGCAAAAAACGGCGAGGACTTTGAAAGTCTTGTTACTGAGTACAGTGAAGATGGTATGGATGTTGAAACAGGCTACTACTTCACAAAGGGCTATATGGTAAAATCTTTTGAAGACGCATCATATGCTCTTGAAATAGGCGAGATAAGCGACCCCATTGAGTCTGAATACGGATACCACATCATTAAAAAGTATGAGATGGAAGACGAGTATATTCTCTCCTCTGATGATGTAAAGTCTGAAATTGCGCTTTCTATCATGGCGGTTGATTATCAGAATGAGCTTCTTTCTCTTGCAAGCACACTCACATTTGAAAAGTACGAAAACTTTGACGAATATCTGCAGAAGCTGTGGGACGAAGCATCAAATAATGGTGCCGAAGAAGTTGCCGACGCCGAGTTTGAAGAAACAGCAGAATAAATACATTATGAGGACGGCTCTGCCGTCCTCTTTTTTGTCCCGGAACTATTCATATTTACTTAATATTTTTGGTATATAATGGTACGAACTCTTTTTATGGAGGTAAATATGAAAAAGAAAATCTGTCTTTTTCTTGCCGTCCCCCTTTTGTTCGGTACTATCGGATGCTCGCAGATGGCAGGCTATAACGGGCAAACCATTCAGGATACCGTCATACAACCGACAGCAGACGCCCTTCCCGAAGATAATAAAGAGCCCGAATATGTACTTCCCGAAGCAGTATTCACAGACTATGACAACACCGTTGCTATAAGAGTAGGCGGAATCAATGTGAGTCTTGCCGAATACAGGCATTATTTTCTTGTGCACAAGAGGATTTTTGACGGCACAAACAGCAGCTTCTGGGTATACAACGAAGACAAGAAAACTCTCCTGTATGACAATGTGCTCAACGACATAAAGCTCAATGCCGCAGACGATGCCCTGGCGCAGGTTCTTTCGGTGTCGCTCTCTGACGAACAAAGAAAAAGCCTTATCGACAACAGCATTAGCGAGGTAATCGCTCACTATAAAAATGCGCAGAACGCTTCTTTTGAGAGCGTTCTTGAGGAAAACTATCTCACCGACAGCCTTTACAGAAAACTGCAGGAAGATATTGCTCTCAAAAAAGTAATATACGACACACAGTATGCGCCGGGACAGCCTATGTGTAATGTCACCTACGAGCAGGTGCTCGAGTACATACACTCAAACTACATAAGAGTGAAGCACATAATGCTCAAAACTGTCGATCTTGACACATCCGAGCGTGCTGTTGTACGCTCTCAGGTAGAGAAAATTCTCGAGCTTGCAGGAAAGGGCGAGGACTTTGACCTGCTCGTATCTCAGTATAACCAGGACTTGATGGACGCAGAGTCGGGATTTTATATCCTGCGAGGCGAGATGCCCGAGGAATTTGAAAAAGCAGCTTTCGGTCTGTCTATAGGCGAAACAAGCGGTATTGTTGAAACAGCCTACGGCTATCACATAATAAGGCGCTACCCTGTTGACGAGGACTTTGTGATAAACAGCGAGTCGCTTTTTGGAAAAGCAACCGACGATTTTTGCTACAGTGCTTTTGAGCGAGTGCTTCAGAGTACCGCCTCATCGCTTACGACAGAGTATTCCCCTTATTTTTCGTATTATCTTGACCTTCTCTGGCAGGAATGATAAAAACAAAGGACGGCATTGCCGTCCTTTTTGTGTGCAAAAAAAGACAGCTCGTACCCGAAAGTACAAGCTGTCTTTAAATACTGCTGTTTTTAAGTCTATACGATAAATAAAATACTCCGATAATAGACAGGCGGATTCGGCACGCCACATCCGCTTTGAAGTCTATCCGTAAGCTTACTTATACTTACGCTTACGAGCAGCTTCAGACTTCTTTTTACGCTTTACGCTTGGTTTTTCGTAGTGTTCTCTCTTACGGAGTTCAGTAAGTACGCCGCTTCTTGCACACTGTCTCTTGAATCTGCGAAGTGCGCTGTCGAGATTTTCACCGTCTTTGATTTTAACTTCTGCCATGTTTTCCCCTCCCTCCGCGTTAGGCAAAGAGATAAATTTTTTCGTGCTACAATATATTATATATCATAGTGTGCCTGTTGTCAAGCACTTTTCGAAAGAAATTTTCGTTTTTTATTTTACAACTATATTGATGAGCTTGTTGGGTACAAAGATTTCCTTTAAGATTTCCTTGCCATCAAGGAACTTGGAAAATTCCTCGCTGCTCTTTACTGCCGCAAGTGCACTGTCCTTGTCGATGTCAAGAGGAAGCGAAATTTTTCCCTTGATTTTGCCGCAGAACTGCACACCGTATTCGCATACAGAATCAACAGTCTTGGCTTCATCGTACTCAGGCCACTTTTCGAGCGAGCAAAGTGTATCGTGTCCGAGAGTTTCATGCCAGATTTCCTCAGCGAGGTGAGGAGCAAACGGGCAAAGAAGCTTTGTGAACACGCCAAGCTCGTCGCGAGTGAGGCTCTTGTGATCGTAAATATCGTTGATAAGACTCATCATTGCGGCAATTGCTGTGTTGTGCTTGAGCTCCTCGATGTCGCCTGTAACTTTCTTGATTGTCTTGTGGAAAGCTGTTTCAAGCTCCGGAGTTACACCGTTTCCTGATACAATCTCGGTAAGGCCTGCAAATCTGTCGAGAAATCTCTTGCAGCCCTTTATGCTCTGGGATGACCAGGGAGCAGCCTTTTCGAAGTCGCCTATAAACATCTCATAAAGGCGGAGTGTATCAGCGCCGTACTCGTTAACTATATCATCGGGATTTACAACATTGCCTCTTGATTTTGACATTTTCTCACCGTTTTCTCCGAGAATCATACCGTGAGATGTTCTCTTGCTGTACGGCTCGGGATTCTTGAGTATATCAATATCATAAAGAGCCTTTGCCCAGAAGCGTGAGTAGAGCAGGTGGAGTGTTGTATGCTCCATGCCACCGTTGTACCAGTCAACAGGCATCCAGTACTCGAGAGCCTCCTTTGAAGCAAGAGCCTTGTCGTTGTGAGGATCGCAGTAGCGCAGGAAGTACCATGACGAGCCTGCCCACTGAGGCATTGTGTCTGTTTCTCTCTGTGCCTTGCCACCACACTCGGGACAGGTGCACTGTACCCATGAATCGAGCTTTGCAAGAGGACTCTCGCCCTCGTCACCGGGCTCGTATGAGTCAACCTCGGGAAGTGTCAGAGGAAGCTCAGACTCAGGAATTGCTACCCATCCGCACTTTTCGCAGTTTACAAGCGGAATAGGCTCGCCCCAGTATCTCTGTCTTGAGAATACCCAGTCACGCAGCTTGTAGTTTACCTTTGCCTCGCCAATACCCTTTTCTGTGAGCCATTCTGTTATCTTTTTCTTTGCGTCCTCAACGCTGAGACCTGTGAGGAAACCTGAATTTATGAGTGTGCCTGTGGCAACATCTGTAAATGCTTCTTTTTCAATATCTCCGCCGCCTACAACCTCGAGCATAGGAAGACCGAATTTTTTGGCAAACGCCCAGTCGCGGTCGTCGTGCGCAGGTACCGCCATAATTGCGCCTGTGCCGTATGTGATAAGTACATAGTCGGAAATGAAAATCGGAATTTCTCTGCCGTCAACGGGGTTTATTGCCATAATTCCCTCGAGCTTTACGCCTGTTTTTTCTTTCTGGTCAGCAAGCTCGCTTCGCTCAAAGTCACTCTTTTTGGAGGCTTCGAGCTTATATGCGTTAACCTCATCCATATTCTTTATCGAGGGCGTCCAGCTGTCGATAATCGGATGCTCGGGAGAAATAACCATATATGTTACGCCAAAGAGAGTATCGGGACGGGTAGTATATACCTTGAGGCTGTCGCCGAGAGTTGTGCCGAAGTTAACCTCAGCACCTGTCGAGCGGCCTATCCAGTTCTTCTGCTGAATCTTGACACGCTCTATAAAGTCAACACTGTCAAGGTCGTCGATAAGTCTTTGTGCATACTCTGTAATCTTGAGCATCCACTGACTCTTTTCGCGTCTTATTACCTCGCTGCCGCAGCGCTCGCAAACACCGTCGACAACCTCCTCGTTTGCAAGAACGCACTTACAGGAGGTACACCAGTTAACAGCCATTTTCTTTTTATAAGCAAGGCCCTTTTTAAAAAGCTGGAGAAAAATCCACTGTGTCCACTTGTAGTACTCGGGAGATGTGGTATTGATTTCTCTCGACCAGTCAAACGAAAGACCGAGTGCCTGGAGCTGACTGCGGAATCTTGCAACATTGTTTTCTGTAACTATTGCAGGATGAATTTTGTTCTTTATTGCAAAGTTCTCTGTGGGAAGTCCGAATGCGTCCCAACCCATAGGATAAAGAACATTGTAGCCCTGCATTCTCTTTTTTCTTGCAACAATGTCAAGCGCTGTATAAGAGCGAGGGTGTCCTACATGGAGTCCCTGTCCCGAGGGATACGGGAACTCAACGAGAGGATAGAACTTGGGAAGTGTGTAATCTTCCTTTGCGTGGAATGCTCCCTTCGCCTCCCACTCGTCCTGCCACTTTTTTTCAATCTGTTTGAAATCGTATTTCATTTATTATGCCCCTTTATATTATTGTCGGTTACTTTTTAGTCTTCTGTGGCTTCAAACTCAACGGGTGTACCTTCTGCCCAGAGTTTTTCGAGCTTGTAAAAATCTCTTGATTCTCTTCCAAACACATGCACCAGTACGCTGTCAAAATCAAGCAGCACCCATGTGCCGTCACCCCTGCCCTCTACTCTTGTGGGTGTGATACCCTCAAGACCGAGCTTATACTCTACCTCATCGGCAAGAGCATTCACCTGCGTTCTCGAGTTACCGCCTGCTATTACAAAGTAGTCGGCGATAATTGTCTTTTCGTTCACATTGATTATTTTTATATCGTGACCTTTTCTTTCGTCAAGGATTTTTGCAATCTTAAGGGCAAGCTCTTTGCCGCCTTCCATCTGCTTTTTGTCGTTCTCTGTAATTTCGGAAAGCTTTGCGCTCTCGATAATCACTTCTATGTCTTTTTCTTCCATCATATTTCCTTTCTTATTCCCACTGTACATCGTCCCCGATTTCTTCGGGTAAAACCTCGCCCTTTTCCACAGGAAGCTCAACAGGAGCTTCTTCTGTTTCGCCGTTTTCCTCCTCGGGAGAATCAGACTCGGAAGCTTTTTCGTCGGGTATGTCCTCCGCAGGCTTCTCATCTTCCCGGTCTTTCTCCTCAGGGCTTTCTTCCTCAGGACTTTCTTCCTCAGGACTTTCCTCGTCGGGATTATCCTGCTCATCAGGTTCACCGGCAGGCTCTTCTTCGGGCTTCTGTGGCTCGGGGTCATCGGTTACCTCAGGGTCTTCCTCCGATGGTAGCTCTTTCTCTGGCGTTTCCTCCGTGGTGGTATCCTCTTTGGCAGGTTTCGAGGGTGTCTGAGGATGAATAAATCCGAGCGACGGCTGATGATCCTCAATGTCTGCCATTGTCATGTTGCCTGTACTTGCCTCGCCGCCAAAATCCACAAGCTCTATAACATCGAGTTTTTCGCCCAGAATGTCGCTTGTATACGGGTTGAAGAAGCTGTTTACTATAAGAAGATTTGAATCCTTGTTGAGTGCATAATACGCTGCGCCGTTTACCGTCTTGCCCTGGCCCTGCATTGTCATCATATTGATGTTTGAAAGGTCAACCTTGAGTGCAGGTGTTACAAAAGCAAGTGCGTCAAGAAGCGACACATTCGTCTTTATATTCTTATATGCCACATTCACTATGTCGTCAATCTTTGTTACTATTGACGGACTCGTGATTTTTTTCATAAAGGCGGTCATAAATATCTTCTGCGCGTTTGTTCTTGCGATATCCGCACCTGCATAGCCTGCTCTGAATCTTACAAAGCCCTCTGCCTCATCGCCGTCAAGGTGCTGATTGCCTGCAGGGATATTGATATACAGCCCCTGATACGGGTCGTTGTAGTACATATTTTCCTGAACATATACATCAACACCGCCGACAGCGTCTACAATCTCGACAAAGGAATTAAGAGAAATAACTGCGTAGTAGTCGGTAAATATACCAAAAGTGCTCTTAAGTACCTGCTGAAGGCCCTTTACGCCGCTGTCTGTACAGAGCTTGTCGAGTGTTGTCTTGCCGGCTATATATGACTTGAGCTGTTCAAAGCTACATTTAAGCCCCGAATCGTTATACAGCTTCAACAGCTGCTCGTCGGTCTTGCCCGAGGCTGAGCTCTTTATCTTGTTGAGAGCTGTGCGCTCCTTGCTGTAATAGCGGTAATAAACAGCGTTGACTCTCGATTCCACACCATTCTCATCTCGTACATAGGAGTCTCTCGGAATCTGCACGGTAGAGATAGTGCTGTTTTTGGTGTCAAATGAAACAACCATGATAGCGTCTGTGTTTCCACCACCTTTATCGCAGCCGAGAACAAGGAAGTTGTAAAAGCCCTCTTTTCTCACAGGATCCGAGGTCTGCTTGTTGCCCGACGGATTACTGTTTGCCTGGACATCTCCGTCGCCGCTTTCCGAGAAGTAACCCTTGTCGTCATCGTCAAGAGGACTTCCCTCGGGTTCGCGGCTGAGTATTATAGCAAGTGGCAACACCACCACAAGGAGAAGTACAACAAAAACTATTGCAAATCTCGTGAGCTTTTTTGACATAGGCTTTTTCTCTTTTTGTGATTTTTTTCCCTTTGCCTTTGATTTTTGATTCTTATTCATGTCTGCTCCCTTTTATACCTGCATATTTATAAGGTGCTTGCCGCACGACTCAACGACCTTTTCAAGCTCGCCGTAGGTCAAATATACAGTAGATGTGTTCTCATTCGGATGAACACCCATGATAAAGTCGCCTCTGAGCTTATCGTCAATTACCACCGACACTCTGCCATTCTTGTCAAAGATGATTCCTAGCGGTGAAACTGCGCCTTTTTTAACTCCGAGATATTGCTCAAGCTGCTCCTCTGTTGCAAAGCTAAGCGGCTTTGTTCCGAGATAGCGTCTTATCGCCTTTATATCAGCGTGTGTTTTTCCGTCTGTAATGATTAGATAGTAGTTTTCTTCATTATGTTCCTTTAAAAACAAATTTTTTACAATTATTTCGTTTTCAAAACAAGGCTCACAAAACTCGTCTGCCTCATCCATAGTATATACAGCCTTGTGCTCCGAGAGCCTAATCTCAATCCCCAGTTTTTTCAGTATATCCAGAGTATGCTCTCTTTTTTCTATATCTGTCATATATTATTCTACCCTCTTTGCTGTTTCATTACTTTTGGGTGTTTTTTCTCAAAAAGTCAAGCGCCTCATACAGCTCGGGACTGACTTTTTGACCTTTTTTGCGAAGGTGCTTTTCTGTCATTTCAAACGACAAAACAAGCGTCTTTTCAAGAGCGGCTCTGATTTTGTCAAAATCGCCCTGAGCTTTTGCAATCCCATCATAAAAAAATTCACGAAGCTTGCGGCAGACAGAATGTTCGCGTGTCGGCTCAATAAAATCGGCAAGATATATTATCTTCTCGATAAGACTCATGTCTGCTCTGCCTGTTGTGTGATTGTATATTGCCTTGAAAACCTGCGGGCTCACATTATAGTGTTCGAGAGCAAAATATGCCGACGACCACGAATGTTCGACAGGCTCACTGTCAGCTCTTTCAACTTCAAACTGCGAAAGATACTGTGTATGCCACGCGTGGTCCTTGCACTTTGTAATATCGTGGAGCAACGCCGCCTGCGACACCTCATACACATCGTTTTCTATCCCATATGCAGGAAAAAGGAGCTCTGCCATACATACAGCCTCTTTTTCTACCGACAGGATATGAGAAAGCCTCTTTTCGTCAACAAAATCCACAAGGTCCTGTCTTATCTTCTGCAGAGAGACCTCCCCGTTTTCGGCGACCTTTTTCTGTGTAAACAATCTACCTTTTATTATATACTCATAAACACTTTCGGTCAAGTAATTTTTTGCCGAATTTTGTTTATTGTTTGCAAAATAATCACGGATATCAGTGCTTGAAATCTCAAGCGGCGCATAGTCCATAAGAATATACTCGCAGCCGTACTGTTTCTTATACTCCTCGCACACCGAAAGTATCTGCTCTCTGTCCTCGTCATTTCTTGCAGTTGTGACAAGAATACACTTTCTAAAAAGTTCGTCGTAGTCTTTCCACCTTGTAAAGCAAAAGAGCATATCACTGCCGACATACATATAAACCTTTTTGACATTGTTAGCCGAGAGCAGTGTGTTGACTGTGTCTATTGAATAGCTCTTGCCGTCGCGCATAAGCTCGAGAGCACTCACAACAGTCGGGCAGTCAACACCCGAAAAAGCTCTTTTTGCCATATTGAATCTATGTGCAGGAGTATCTGCCGCGTCAATGCGCTTGTGCGGAGGAATGCTCGAGGGCATAACATACAAAAGCGAAAGATCTGCGCTTTTTGCAAAGTGCTCTGCCGCCCTTATATGTCCTATGTGCGGCGGATTGAATGTCCCGCCGAAAAGTCCTATACGCTTTTCCATTTTATCTTTTGGGTACTGATATTTTGCGGTTTTCTTTTTCGCTTGCCTCACGGTACAGAACAATTTTTCTGCCGATAAGCTGAACCGACTGTGCGCCTGTTGCGTCGCAGAGCATCTGCGCAGCCTCTTTGGGTGTATGCTCGCAGGTTTCCAGAAGCGAGAGCTTGATAAGCTCTCTTTTTTCGAGTGCTTCGTCCACCTGATTTATAAAGCTCTCGCCTATGCCGTCCTTACCTATCTGAAATATTGCGTCAATTCTGTTAGCAAGACCTCTCAAGTATGCTCTCTGAAAGCCTTTCAGTTTTTCCATAATTTCTCCTCTTTTATCAAATCCGATATAACTCTTTTTATCTGTACAACCGCTCTTTGCCTATGGCTGATGCTGTTTTTCTGCTCGGGGGTGAGCTCGCCGAAAGTCTTTGAAAATTCGGGCACAAAGAATATCGGGTCGTAGCCGAATCCCCCGTTTCCTCGCTCTTCAAAGGTGATATATCCCTCGCACACGCCCTGAACGCAGTGCTCTGTGCCGTCGGGAAGTACAAGTGCTATTGCAGACACAAATCTTGCTGTACGCTCGTTCTGCGATATGTTTTTCATATTGAAAAGGAGCTTGTCTATATTTGCCTTATCGCGCAAAGATTTGTCCTCGCAGCCCGAATATCTTGCCGAATATATGCCCGGCTCGCCGTTGAGCACATCCACCGAAAGACCCGAATCGTCAGCAATCGACGGTTTCCCCGAAAGCTCGCAGACGCGTCTTGCCTTGATAAGAGCGTTTTCTCTGAAAGTTGTGCCGTTTTCCTCAATGTCCTCGAAAATACCTGCCTTTGCCATTGTAACAAATGATATATCAAGGTCACACAGCATTGCGTTAAGCTCGACAACCTTGTGCTCGTTGGCTGTTGCAACTATAATTTCTTTTTTATCCATAAGTCTTATTCCTCAAAAAGAGCCTTTACAAATTCACTTGTGTCAAACTTCTGCAAATCGTCCATCTGCTCGCCGACACCGATGTATTTTACGGGAATACCGAGTACTTTCTTTATGGAAATTACAATTCCACCCTTGGCTGTACCGTCGAGCTTTGTAAGCACGATACCTGTTATTTCAGCTGCGTTCTTGAACTCCTTTGCCTGATTTACCGCGTTCTGTCCCGTCACAGCGTCAAGAACAAGCAGTGTCTCTCGCGAGCTTCCGGGAAGCTCGCGGTCGATAACTCTGTTTATCTTTGCAAGCTCCTGCATAAGATTCTTCTTGTTGTGAAGTCTGCCTGCAGTATCTACAATCAGGACATCCGCCTTTTTTGCCTTAGCTGCTGCCGCCGCATCATATACGACTGCGGCAGGGTCTGAGCCCTCGGTATGCTTGATAATCGGGACATCAACTCTTTTTGCCCACTCCTCAAGCTGGTCGATAGCCGCCGCTCTGAAAGTGTCGGCTGCTGCGAGAACAACACTCTTACCGTCATCCTTGAGTCTTTTTGCAATCTTGGCAATAGAAGTCGTCTTGCCCACGCCGTTAACGCCGATCACAAGCACTACCGCAGGCGTGCTGTGAGTATCAAGCTCCTCGCTCTCGCCTATCATATCCTCGATAATACCCATGAGAGCGTTCTTTGCGTCATCGGGCTCGACGAGTCTGTCTTCTTTTATCTTATCGCGCAAGAGCTCAATAATCTCGCAGGATACCTCGACGCCGACATCGGCGCCGATAAGTATCTCCTCA
>JAZNMZ010000013.1:0-25116 GCA_045580005.1 Eubacteriales bacterium
CGCTTGGCCTCCGACTTTCTTATTAACAACTACAACTGCGATGACTACTCGTTCCTTGGCAATCTTACATCACTCGAATCGCTCAGCATTGACGAAACAAGCTTTGATGACATCAGCTTCGTTTCAAACCTTACAGATCTTAAACACTTCTCGGCAGCGCAGACAAATATCGAGGACATCTCTCCTCTTGCAAATCTTGTAAATCTCGAAACTCTTTATCTTGCAAACAACAGAATTCAGGATGTAACTCCTATTTCAAACCTTACAAGCCTTACAACAATTGACCTCACAGGCAATGCTATTTCGGATGTGTCATCTCTTACAAATTACAACCCCGAGACATTCAACAGAATCATCCTTGACCTTAACCCCTGGATAGAGGACTACACCCCCCTCACAAGCTACCTCGGCGAAGACAAGGTTCAAAGAACTACAAACAGCTAAACTCTATTTTTTAATAACTAAGGGCAACCGCGCATCGGTTGCCCTGCTTTTGTAACAAAACACCCCAAGGAAAATCCTTGGGGTAATTTTTATAACACTTTAAATTAAAGAGCTGCCTTTGCTGTTTCAACGAGCTTTGCAAATGCTTCCTTATCGCTGACTGCGAGTTCAGCAAGCATCTTTCTGTTGAGAGTAATGCCAGCCTTCTTAAGACCGTTCATAAATGTAGAGTAGTTCATACCATTTACTTTAGCCTGTGCAGAGATTCTTGTAATCCAGAGCTTTCTGAATTCTCTCTTCTTCTGCTTTCTTCCTACGAATGCGTAGTTGCCACTCTTCATTACAGCCTGCTTTGCCATCTTGAAGTGCTTGCTCTTTGAGCCCCAATAGCCCTTTGCGAGCTTTAATACTTTATTGCGTCTCTTTCTTGTCATAAGAGCGCCCTTAATTCTTGCCATAATTTATTACCTCCGATTTGTCATTTTACTTTTGTCAAAAGCTTACGCGTAAGGGAGAAGCTTCTTAACGATGGGTGCGAATGATTCGCTCATATAAGCGTTGCCGCGAAGCTGACGCTTTCTCTTGGAAGTCTTCTTGCCGAGCTTATGGCGTCTGTTAAGGTGATTAAATTTTGCTTTGCCGCCCTTTGTTATCTTAAAACGCTTTGCGGTAGCCTTATGTGTCTTTGTCTTTCCCACAATAATTCATCCTTTCGATTTGTGATTTTTATAATTACGAAATAACACCGTGAAAACGATATAAATTCCGAAATTGACTTATTCGTTTACAGTCTCGGGGGCCTTTTTAGCTTCCTTTTTTGCTTTCTGCGACTGTGATGCGCTCTTGGGTGCAAGGAACATGAGCATCTGTCTTCCGTCAAGAACAGCAGGCTTTTCAATAACACCGATATCGGTGCAGGCTTCGCCGAACTTTGTGATAATCTCATGACCGATAGCCGTATGGCTCATTTCTCTACCCTTAAACTTTACAGAAACCTTAACCTTAGCTCCTGCCGCAATAAACTTGCGAGCGTGGTTGAGCTTTGTTTCGAAGTCGTGGGTGTCGATTCGGCAAGAGAGCTGAATTTCCTTGACATCAATCTTCTGTTGCTTCTTCTTAGCTTCTTTTTCTTTCTTTTCTTTTTCGAAGCGGAATTTGCCATAATCCATAATACGGCAAACAGGCGGCTGAGCATTTGCGGCAATCTCTACAATATCAAGTCCCTTGTCGTAAGCAATCTTTCTTGCGTCATTGATCTTCATAATGCCGAGCTGTGAGCCGTCGGAGTCTACAACACGAACTTCCTGTGCTCTGATCTCATCATTGATAAGAGTGGTATCTTTTGCTGTTCCTATGCAAAACACCTCCAAAAATAAAAAATGCGAAGACAACAATCTCCGCAAAACACAGTACAGGCGTATAAAGCCTGAGCTTGTATTATTGACCTTACGCTAATTTGCGCCGGGTGAGAACTATGTTCTGCTTTGTTGTCCTAGTTATTTTATCACAACAAAAACTGTTTGTCAATAGCTTTTTATCATTTTTTTATTTTTTATCACATTTATTTGTTGACAAACTTTTCTTTTTGTGATATTATATATGGGCATCGAGATGTAGCGCAGATGGTAGCGCGCTTGGTTTGGGACCAAGATGCCGCAGGTTCGAATCCTGTCATCTCGACCAAAATCCTCATTCGTCCGAATGAGGATTTTTATTTTTACTTATCTCCTGTTCATTATTACTCAAGTCAACACATCTTATGAAATGATAACGGCAAAATTTATCGGGAGCTCATATTTTGCTTCTTTTCCCTCTTAGCTCTATTCTTAACCCAGATTTCGTACTCAACGGTTCTTTTGCCGTCTTTTTTATAATTACTTGTCACTATTGCATACATACCTGCACCAATATCAAGTGCTCTTGAAAAGAGCTGGCTGTCGTCATCATCCATAAAGCCCACCTTTGCTCTTCCGCGATAGATTGCGACCCTTGCCTCTTCTGTCGTTTCCTTTTTTATAGACAGATAATCCCCCGGCTTGAGATAGCCCGCTGCCTTGGCGTTTACGACTCTGTCATCAGTGAGAGTCCTTGTCTTGTTTGTAAACACATCGTTCTTATGCTGAGGGCTCGGACGAGCGACATACTTTTTCTTGGGTGGGTCAATCGTTGATTCATAGCCAAAAAATTTTATTGTTTCGCGCAAAATATCGCTGTTTGCGGCTTTATGAACATTCAATACCGGCTTGCCGTAGAGCTTTTGCTGTAATTTTTCTTTTTCGCGCCGCGCTTTTCTTGCGGCAAGCAGCTTGCCGCTCTGACAAAACAGCGCCTTCGGTAAAAGCCAGCTGATTTTCAGCTTTAGTGCCATTCTGTAAGCAAATCTGTCATCACGCTCTGATGATTCAGCTATCTCGGCAAACAGCCGTTGCATTTGTGGATACTCAAATATGTAGTGCTGAAAGTTGGTTATCTGTCTTTTGGCTCTGTCACGAAAACGCTTTCTTGATATTTTTCTCCAAGGATAGAAAATAACCTCTAAAGTGTCTATAACTTTATCCACAAAGCTAATCAAAGAAAATTTTCTCACTCTTGTTCTCCGCCAATTTCTTCGTTTACAACGCTTTTTGCAAGGTATGCGTTTTTATACCGCCTGTCATTTGTGACTTCTTTTATCACCTCAACAAAGTCCGGAAAAACAAACTCCTCATTTTCCCTTTTAAGCTCAATCTCAAGTACTGCCCTGTCCCGCCAGAAAGGATAAATATCTATCTCTGCAGTATGCTTTCCTGTAGGGATCTTATATCTTGTCTTTTCTATCGGCTTTCGAGAGGTATCTTTCCTTTCAAGCAGCATGTCATATTGTTGCTTTGTGATTTCGTGCTCGTCTTCTATGCAGCTGATATTTGTAATTCTTATCTTGTCGGTGCGGATATATTTTGTCCCACCGTTTTCACTTATACTTCTGACTCTTGAGGTGATGTGCCCCGGCGACTCAAGATATGTCTGTACTATCTCGAGCACTCTGACGCCATCGCAGTTTGAAAGAATGTCAATATCGGGAAATCTTATAAGAAATTTTCTTTCAATTTCAAGGTTGCCGGCATTTTTCTTACACATTGCTGTACACCCAACCATCCTCCTCGTATCCGTCCACAAGATGATATGAGAACTTGACGGGAGCCTCATAAGGATGGGTCTTGTTCTGTATAAACTCTGCTCTCTTGGGGCATCTGAAGCTATTATAAAGTGCCATTGTTCCCGACGGAGGGCAGCAGTAGTCGCCAAGGCCCGCCGTGAATCTTGCAGGACATTTTACAAACTGTGCGGCAACGGCCGAGTCAAAATATCTCTGACCATCGTCGTCGGTGGGACGCCAGTCGATTTTGATTCTACCTGCGTTTTTGATTGCAAAAATATCACAGAACCATGGAACTGCAATTCTCAAAAGTGTTGCATCCCCTTCGGTATGCGCCGCCATATTGCAAGCCTGAAATCCACCCTGGCTTCCGCCTTCAAAGATGACATCCATGCCGTTTACAAGAGGGTGCTTCCTGAAATAGCTATACGCCTGCATATTGCGTACATAGACACCGCGCCAGTATGATGTTTCGGGTTTTATGTTTTCTTCATGTCTGAGTCCGTAGTCTGCGAGAGTTGTCTTTGAAAGATTGTCGTAGTATTCTTCAGGCTGACGGTTTAAAATTGCGTGGGTGTTTGTTGTCACAACAAGACAGCCGTCGCGGCATACCGGCCATGAAGATACGACTCCATAGCCCATATAATGGAACATAAGCTTGAGCGAGCCATTTGCTGCATTCTCAGGATATGTATACATAAGCGATAAGCACTCGCCCTGTGTTGTCTTGTATCTCACATTGTGAGTAATAAAACCCTCTCTGGGAGAAAACACCTCGTCAAGAAGAATTTCCTCGGGGATAGAGTATCCCTCCTCGCGTACAGATTTCCAGAAATCGAGGTAATCGTCGGGGATTACAGTTTCGCACCTGATTTTTTCGACATCGGCACCTGCGCCGCCCTCGAACTTATCTATTCCCTCGATAATATTCCTGTCCTCATCGCAAGCCTGTGCGATAAGGTGGACAAATCCGTCCCTTGCAATACTTGTGGTGATATAGAACCAACCGTCATCGCTTGGCTCACAATAGCCATCTGAACTTGTGCCGTCGTCTGCCTCAATTTTATAATATACAATCGGAACCTCAATATGATTGCCGTCGCTTTCAACTCTCATTTTGAAAGTGATAGGCTCGCCGACCTTATATTCAATAGAATTTTTAAGCGTAGTTCCTGTGAAATACACACGGCTGTGCTCGCTGATGCCGAGCAAAAAATTTCTCACCTGTTTCTGAACATCCATAATCTTACTCCTTTCGGATACTTACAAGGCAATTATATCACTGTGAAGATTCTTTTTCAAGTCAAAACTGTATATTTTGTTAGCAAAAATAAATACTAATTTAGCAAAGATTTTTAAGGAGGAAAAAGATGAACGCAAAATACGCTTTCGGCATGATTACGGGTCTTGCGGTAGGCTCTGCTCTCGGCATGGCAGTAAAATACTCTATGGACACCTGCGAGGCAAAGCAGCTGAAGAAAAAGGTACAGAAAACACTCGACAAGGTGGAAAAATATGTAAACGAGAATGTTCCTTTCAGTTCATAATGAGATACCCGAAAAGCTCTGCGCTTTTCGGGTTTTTACTTGTGACGGATTTTTTTTAAAAAAGACTTGAAAAATGTTTTATGTTATGGTATAATTTGTAGTAATTAAATATCTCTTGATTCAAACACTATGATAAAGAGTGCCAAAAAACACCTGTGGCGACAATACAGAGAGAGCTTGTTTGCTGAGAAAGCTCGGTCTGCCCGTTTTGCGGCTTTTCGCTTTGGAGTGGTGACGGTGAACCGTTTTTTCGTTGTAGCCGTCAACGGACAGCCCCGTTACGGCTTAAAAACTTATTCGGTTTTGAGAGTGCCTTGCGGCAAATCAGGGTGGTACCACGGCTAATGTCGTCCCTATGTTATTTACATAGGGATTTTTTTATTACAAAACAAACACAAGCATAAAAGGAGTAAAGAAAATGAAAGAAAAACTTCAAGCTTTACGCGATAAGGCTCTCGGAGATCTTGAAGCTCTTGCAGACGCAGGCAAGCTTGACTCACAGAGTCTTGAAGAATTTAAAGTAAAGTATCTCGGCAAAAAGAGCGAGCTTGTTGCCCTTATGAAAGGCATGGGAGCACTCTCACCCGAGGAGCGTCCCGTTATGGGTCAGCTTGCAAACCAGGTAAGAGGCGCGATTGAAGAAGCGTTTAATGCCGCAAAAACACGCGCTGCCGCTGCTGAGCGCGAGCAGAAAATCAAGGACGAGACAATAGATGTCACTCTCCCCGGAAAAATTAAGCTCACAGGCACAGCTCATCCTATAAGCAAGGTGCAGGCAGAGATTGAAGACATATTTATCGGTATGGGCTTTGAGATTATCGACGGTCCCGAGATTGAGTACGATTACTACAACTTCACAGCCCTCAATATTCCCCCCGAACACCCTGCACGCGACACTCAGGATACATTCTATATCAACCCCAATGTACTCCTGCGTACACAGACCTCGTCTGTGCAGGTACACACAATGGAAAAGCAGGCTCCTCCGATAAGAGTTATCTCGCCCGGACGAGTTTACCGTTCGGACGCCATTGATGCAACACATTCGCCTATGTTCCATCAGGTAGAGGGTCTTGTTGTTGACAAAGGTATCACAATGGGTGACCTTAAGGGAACTTTGGAGCTTTTTGCTCGCAATATGTTCGGCGAGGACACAAAGATAAGATTCAGACCGCACCACTTCCCGTTTACAGAGCCGTCGGCTGAGGTCGATGTTTCGTGCTTTGTATGCGGCGGCAAGGGTTGCAAGCTCTGCAAGGGCGAAGGCTGGATTGAGATTCTCGGTGCAGGTATGGTGCATCCCGATGTTCTCAGACGCTGTAATATCGACCCTGATGTATATACAGGCTTTGCGTTCGGTATGGGTATCGAAAGAATTGTTATGAAAAAGTATAATATAGACGATATGCGCTTGCTTTACGAAAACGACATTCGTTTTCTTTCGCAGTTTTAAGGAGGTGGCAGTATGCAGTTATCAATGAATTGGCTTTCAGATTATGTAAAAATCACAGCCGACGCCAAGGAATTCTCTGACCGTATGACAGACACAGGCTCGAAGGTTGAGTACTTTGAAAATCTCGGCGAAAATATAAAAAATGTTGTTGTCGGCAAGATCCTCTCTATCGAGAAGCACCCTGACTCCGACCATCTTCAGATTTGTCAGATAGACTATAATGAGGGCGAGCCTGTGCAGATTATCACAGGAGCTCAGAATATTGCAGTTGGCGACCTTGTTCCTGTTGCAAAGCATGACTCATATCTTCCCGACGGTACTCACATAAAGTCGGGCAAGCTCAGAGGTCTCCCCTCTCACGGCATGCTCTGCTCACTCGGCGAGCTCGGACTCACAAAGCACGATTTCCCTTATGCAGACGAGGACGGTATCTTTATTCTCCAGGAGAATTGCACGCTCGGCCAGGACATCAAGGAAGTTCTTGATATGAACGACACAGTTGTCGAGTTTGAAATCACTCCTAACCGTCCCGACTGTCTTTCTATGCTCGGTCTTGCAAGAGAGGCTGCGGCATCCTTTGATGTGCCTCTTGATATCAAGGCTCCGGTTGTCAAGGGAATAAACGACGGTGACAAAATTGAAAACTACATCAGTGTTGAGGTAAAGGACACAGATCTATGCCCCAGATACACTGCAAGAGTAGTAAAGAACATTAAAATCGAGCCTTCTCCCAAGTGGCTCCGCACAAGACTGCGCAACTGCGGCATCAGACCCATCAACAACATTGTTGACATTACAAACTATGTTTGTCTTGAATACGGTCAGCCTATGCACGCTTTTGACTACAACTTCCTCAAGGGCGGCAAGATAGTTGTAAGACGCGCGCAGGACGGCGAGAACATCACAACGCTTGACGATGTGGAAAGAAAGCTTAACGACAAAATGCTTGTTATTGCCGACGGCGAGCGCGCTGTTGCAGTAGCAGGCGTTATGGGCGGTCAGAACAGTGAAATTAATGAAAATACAAAGACAATTGTATTTGAAAGTGCAAACTTCTACGGTCCCTCTGTGAGAAGCACCTCGCGTGCGCTTGCACTCAGAACAGAAGCGAGCGGCAGATACGAAAAGGGTCTTGACAGTGAAAATACACTTCCCGCAATCGAGCGTGCATGCGAGCTTATCGAGCTTCTCGGCGCAGGCGAGGTTGTAGACGGAATCATTGATGTATACGGCAAGAAGCCTACTCAGGCTGAAATTCCCTTTGACGCTGATATTATCAACAAATTCCTCGGAACCGATATTTCAGAAGAATTTATGTTAAAGACCTTTGATGCTCTTGATATAAGATACGAAAACGGCAAGCTCTATCCCCCGTCTGCCCGCGCAGATCTCCTGTGTATGCAGGACATTGCCGAAGAAGTTGTAAGAATCTACGGCTACAACGCAATCAAGTCCACAAACTTTGTTGCCGAGGCTCTTGTGGGAAAGAGAAACGACAGACAGAAGTACTTTGCCGCAATAAATAGTCTTATGACATCCCTCGGTCTTCACGAAGTTCAGACATACTCTTTTATCAGCCCCAAGTACTATGACAAAATAGCTCTTGCTGACGAAAAGAGAGACTCTGTTGTTATCACAAATCCTCTCGGCGAGGACACAAGTATTATGAGAACAACAGCTCTGCCCGGAGTGCTTGAGGCTCTCAGCACAAACAGACGCCACAGAAACGAAGTGTGTGGTCTTTATGAAATGGGCAAGGTTTATATTCCTCTTGGTGCAGACCAGCTTGCAGACGAAAGAATGACAACAGTTATCTCGGCGTATGGTCTGGGCGACTTCTACACGGTAAAGGGATATATCGAAGCGCTGCTCAGCCTTTCAGGCATCAAGAAATATGATATCTGTGCAGAAAAGAGTATTGCCACATATCACCCGGGCAGATGTGCCAAGCTTGTTGTCGGTGACAAGACAGTTGCTGTATTCGGTCAGTTGCATCCTGCAGTGTCCGACAACTACGGATTTGATCTTCCTGTATTCGCAGCAGAGATTGACACAGAATATCTTCTGACAATAAAGAATCTTGAAAAAGAATATAAACAGCTTCCCAAGTTTCCTGCAATCACCCGCGACCTTGCTTTTGTATGCGACAAGGAGCTTGAGGCAGGAGCTCTCAAGACTGCCATCCGCAAGTACGCGGGCAACATTCTCGAAAAGGTTGAAATCTTTGATGTATATGTTGACGCAAAGCTTGGTGAGGGCAAAAAGAGTATGGCTTACAGCCTTGTTCTCAGAGCGGCAGATAAGACACTTTCCGACGAGGACGGCGACAGAGTTGTTAAGAAAGTTCTCTCGGGACTCGAAAGAGATTTCGGTATAACACTCAGAAGCTGAGCGACATAATAAGTCAAAATTTTACAAAAAATATAAAAATACGCGTCTGTATCTATTGCAGGCGCGTATTTTTTTTAAAAAATTCCATAAAATTAACAAATATCTATTGCAATTATTCTTGAAATATATTATTATAGTATGTACAAGTGCGAATGGAGTTGATTATTTATGCAGTTACCGGGTAAGAAGAATAAGACAATAACCTTTTCAGCAGCAAAGCTTGAAAAAGAGCTTGAGATGAAAAATGTCCTTTCATGCGTTTATGACGCTCTGAAAGAAAAGGGTTATGACCCGATTAATCAGATTGTAGGCTATATTCTCTCGGAAGATCCTACCTATATCACAAACTACAATAACGCAAGAGCTCTCATCCGCAAGATTGACAGAGACGAGCTTATGCGCGTTCTTGTTGCCAGCTATTTGCAGTAATTTATTGTATAGATACGGAGGGTTCCTTTTATGGCAGAGAATAATATATTACAATACAAAGGTCAGCCGCTTGTAAAATGCGGCAACAAGATATACTACGGCAACCCCGCAGAAAAGTGTATCCTTGTTCTGACAATACTTGAAACAAAAGCAAAAGACGGTGAAAATCTCCCCTCAAGAGTGCTTGTGCAGGTACAGAGCACATCTCCGGAGCTTGCACTGTCGGCGGAGAAAATCATAAAGGAAGCCGAAAAGTCCTCTCTTTATGACGCTCTCGAGATTGGCACTATCTGGCTTGCCCGTGAATTAAGATAATATTATTTCAAATTCCTGCTTAGCTGTGGGAATTTGTTTTTTTAGGAGTGTTTATGAACAAAAGAAAAAAGCTCTTGATTCAATATGCAGTTATCCTTCTCTGCGTTTTTTTGTCGGTAGCTGTCGGAGTAATTGCTGTTGTTACAAATTTCCCCGGAGAAAGCAAAGAGGTCCTCAACCCCGAGGTTGAGTTTATGAAAACTCTCCTGCCCGAGAGTTTGGAAATTTCGCCGCTGAAGCTCGATTTTGTACCAAAGGTATATTCCTTTGCGGCTGTCGGTGACTGTATCGTACACACAAATGTATATAAGTACGCGTCACAGCTTGCAGCAGGCACTGACGCCGAATATGACTTCAAGCCTATGTTTGCAAATATTAAGGATGCCATAAGCAGTGCCGATATTGCATACATAAATCAGGAGACCCCAAGCGCAGGCAAGGAACGCGGCTACTCGGGATATCCCACCTTTAATACGCCCGATGAAATTGCCGACGCTATTGTTGACGCAGGCTTTGATATCGTAAACATCGCAAACAATCATATGCTCGACAAGGGCGAAAAAGGCTATCTGCGGAATATTAACTTCTGGAGCGAGCAACCTGTACTGCTTATCGGTGGATATAAGAACGCCGAGGACTATGACAATATCAGAATGTACGAAATGGACAACCTTACCATAGCGTGGCTTTCTTACACCTACGGAACAAACGGTCTTGTTCTCCCCTCGTCAAGCGAGCTTGTTGTTCCATTAGAGGACGCAGACGAAATTGACAGGCAAACAAGAATAGCTCGCGAGCTTGCGGATCTTGTATTTGTTTCTATCCACTGGGGATACGAGGACAATTTCAAGCCAAGCCAGAATCAGCAGGACCTTGCAAAGCTTATGGCAAACAACTGCGTTGACGCTATTATCGGCACACATCCTCATGTACTTCAGAAAATAGAGTGGCTCGAGCGTCCCGACGGTAAGAGGACTTTATGTGCATATTCTCTCGGCAACATTATTTCGACAATGATGTACGGCAGAAATATGCTCGGTGGACTTCTGAGCTTTGATATATGCGAAACGAGCGAAGACTATTATGAGATACTCAATGTTGAGCTTCAACCCACAATGACATACTACAAGAGCGGTTTTTCTCAACCTACGATATACTTCTACAAGGATTTCACCGAACAGATGCAGCAGAATCACGGAGCTCACAGATATGACTCCTCGATGTCCACAAGGTATCTCAACAATATCATCAAAAACTACATTCCGCGTGAGTTTATCAGAGACCCGTATTATGACTTCCTTTATGAGGAGCAATAAATGAGAGAACTTAAAGTCGGCAAAAACGATGCAGGACAGCGCGTGGACAAGTTTCTGACAAAGGCACTTGTCGGACTGCCGCAATCTCTGCTTTACAAGTTTTTGCGTACCAAAAAAATCAAACTCAACGGCAAGCGCTGCGAAGCAGGAACAAAGATATGCGAGAATGATGTATTCACCCTGTATATCAGCGACGAGTTCTTTCCCGTCAAAGATATAGAGTCGGTAAAAAAATACACTTTTTCAAAGCTAGACCTTGATCCGTCCATGATAGCTTACGAGGATAGTAATATCATAGTTATCGACAAGCCTGCCGGTATCACAGTACACTCTCAAGCTCAGGGGGAATCACCTGCAAAGAGCGGCAATGAGATTTATCTTGTTGATATGCTGATAGGCTATCTATATAAAAAGGGAGAGTATACTCCCGAAAGCGAGAACTCCTTCTGCCCTGCACTGTGCAACCGTCTTGACCGCAACACGGCAGGTCTTGTAATAGGGGCAAAGACGGCAGAGGCTCTGCGCGAGATGAATGATATAATCAAGCACAGGCAGCTCACAAAGCTGTATTTCTGTGAAGTAACCGGTATATTTGAGCAAAAAAGCGGGACGCTGTCCGATTATCTATACAAGGACAAGAGTAAAAACAAGGTGTACATCTTCCCTACCAAGCAGGACACCAAAAGAGCTCTCAAAATCAAGTACGATGACGATATAAAGACAGTTGTCACAAAATACAGGGTAGTAGCAGAAAAGGATGGCAACTCGCTGCTTGAAGTAGATCTTATAACAGGCAGAACTCATCAGATAAGAGCGCATCTTGCATACTACGGACACCCTCTTTGCGGCGACAGTAAATACGGCAAGGTACACTCAAAATACAAGTCCGACCTATTCCAGGCTCTCTATTCAAGCAGTGTGGAATTTCGTTTTACAAAAGAGTATCCCCTCCTATCTTACCTTGACGGTAAGAAAATCGTGGGACGGGGTGCTGATTTTATAAAAAAATACAAATAACAACAAAAAAATTCGGATGCAGTGCATCCGAATTTTTTTGTCGATATATAATTATTTAACAAGCTCGAGAGTATCTCTTGCAATCATAAGCTCTTCGTTTGTAGGAATAACGAGAACTCTTACCTTGGAGTCGGCAGTTGTAATGTCGTACTCGTCGCTTGTTCTCTTAGCCTTTGCGTTCATTTCTTCGTCGATAGTAACGCCGAGGAAACCAAGCTTTTCGCCTACTCTTGTACGATACTGAGGATTGTTTTCACCGATGCCACCTGTAAATACAACTGCGTCGACACCGCCCATAGCAGCTGCGTATCCGCCGATATACTTTGTGAGCTGGTGGCAGAGCATAGACTCAACGAGCTGATAGCGCTTGTTGCCGCCTCTTGCACCCTCTTCGATATCGCGGTTGTCGCTTGTAACACCACCTGTAACGCCGAGGATACCGGACTTCTTGTTCATTACAACATCAATATCCTTGGCAGAGAGATTTTCTTTTTCCATAAGTATCGGTATAATAGCAGGGTCAATGCTGCCGCATCTTGTACCCATCATAATACCCTCCAAAGGTGTAAGACCCATAGTTGTGTCAAAGCACTTGCCGTCCATAACAGCCGCAATAGATGAGCCGTTGCCAAGGTGGCAGGTAACAATCTTAAGTCCCTTTGCATCAGGTCTTCCGAGCATATCAGCAGCTCTTGCGCTTACATATCTGTGAGATGTACCATGGAATCCGTAGCGGCGGATTTTATATTTTTCGTAGTACTCATACGGAAGTGCATACATATAAGCATAGTCGGGCATTGTCTGGTGGAAGCCTGTATCGAATACCGCTACCTGAGGAACACCGGGCATAAGCTTTTCGCAGGCAAGAATGCCTGTGAGATTGTGAGGATTGTGCAAAGGACCAAGGTCAAAGCAATCGCGGATTGCCTGCTTAACATCCTCTGTTACAACAACAGAGCCCGAGAACTTCTCGCCGCCATGGAGAACTCTGTGGCCGACAGCGCCAATCTCAGCCATATCTGAGATAACGCCTACCTCTTTATCTGTAAGTGTCTTGATAACAAGGTTGATAGCTTCTTCGTGGTCCTTCATTTCAACATCGAGCTTGTAATCGTCCTTGCCGGGAACCTTGTGCTTGAAATTGCCGCCGGAAATACCGATTCTGTCGCACATACCTTTTGCAAGAACGCTTTCGTTAGTCATATCAATAAACTGATACTTGATAGACGAGCTTCCTGCGTTAATTACAAGAATTTTCATAATTTTCCTACCTTTATATTTTTTCTTTTATTATAGTACAAATTTTTATAAAATTCAAGTATTTTTGAAGAATAAAATCAATATGCTTCACAATTTTCAATATTTTCTCTGTTTATCTGCCCGACACCCGACAAAAATAATAAATGGAGGTGTAATTATGAAAAATAAAATTTTAAATTTTCTTGCTGTTACAGCTGCCTTTTGTACCGTTCTTTTGTTTGTTATGGGTACAAAAGGATTGTCATGGTACACAGTGCCTACTAAAAACGGTGAACGCCCCACGAACTTTGAATCTGAGGAAATGCTTAAGAAATATGGAGCTATATATATCGGGAACGCTGATGAAAAAACCGTGTATCTCACCTTTGACGCAGGATACGAAAACGGCAATGTCGCAAAAACTCTTGATATACTGAAAAAGCACGATGTAAAAGCCGCTTTCTTTATTCTTCCCCACCTTGTCAGCGCAAATACAGAGCTTGTACTGCGCATGACAAACGAGGGACATCTTGTATGTAATCACACCTACTCTCACAGGGATATGAGCAAGGTCACTGACAAGGAGAGCTTTTCACAGGAGCTTACAAAGCTCGAAAAGGTATATGCAGACACAACAGGTCTTACAATGGCAAAATACTTCCGTCCTCCCGAGGGCAGCTTCAGTGAAGAAAACCTAAAATTTGCAGACGAGCTCGGCTACAGGACAGTTTTCTGGAGTCTTGCTTATGCCGATTGGGACAATAACAAGCAAATGGCGCCCGAGCGCGCAAAAGAGCTGATTTTATCGCGTATGCACAACGGATGTGTGGTGCTCCTGCACCCGACCTCAAGTACAAATGCGGCAATACTTGACGAGCTGATAAGCGAACTTAAGGCGCAGGGCTACAAATTTGAAACTCTTGACAACTTCAGGTAACAGTCTATGAGAACAAAGCAAATAATATGCGCGGTTTTGCTGAGTGCGCTGTTTATTTTCCCTGCTTCTGCTCACGGAGATGGTGCCACTCTGACAGGGAAAATTGCCGATTACGAATTTGAAAAAATTGATGATAATCTATTTTTTGCAAACCGCGCAGCACAGAAATGTATAGCTTTGACCTTTGATGACGGACCAAGCGCGAAATACACCGTGAAAATACTCGATATACTTGACAAATATAATGCTAAAGCGACTTTTTTTGTCATAGGACAAAACGCCGAGAAACACCCTGAGATAGTGCTGGAGGAGTTTACAAGAGGACATGAAATAGGAAATCACACCTACTCTCACCCGAATCTAAAAAACATCTCTGCCGAAAAGTTTATTGACGAGATAAACAAAACACAAAATGTCATAAGAGAAATAACGGGCTCAGAGCCAAGGCTCTTCCGACCTCCGGGAGGTTATCTCAACAACACGATAGTAAGCGAGCTGCACGAGCTTGAATACTCGTCGGTGCTCTGGTCGTGGCGGCAGGACACGCGCGATTGGGCGTGCCCGAGTGTAAAACGGGTGGTAAACGGGGTGCTTGAAAATCTGCAGGACGGCGATATAATACTTTTCCATGACTACAACTCAAAGGAAAGTCCGACACCCGAAGCACTCGACCTTATACTTTCGGATCTTACGCAAAAAGGATACCGATTTGTAACGGTATCGCAGCTGATGGAAATTGAATAAACTTTAAACAGAAAGCTCCTTTTTCCGATACCTGTCTTTCAAAGAACTTTTTTTGCCGACAAAGCTGATAATATTTGTAATATTGAGGAGAATATTTTGTCAAAAGACCTTGAAAAATTTTCTCCTCTTTGGTATAATATAATGTAATTGCTTTGTGGCAAAATCATACATAAAACCTGATTGGAAGTATCAAATAATGAAATTCTTCAATAAAAGAGCTGTTGCTTTACTTGCAGCGTCAATTATTCTTTGCACCACAATAACATCCTGCAGCGAAAAGCAGGACGAGATAACAAACGACATACCCGAAGATATTGAGGTTGCAAATCCGTCCGACATAGAGCCCGAGCCTGAGCCTGAGCCCGAACCTGAACCGGTAGTGCTCTATCCCAACCCTTTTACAGGACTTGGAATCGAGCAGGACATATCGAGCAAGCGTCCTGTCGCAATGATGATAAACAACATAAAAAACGCAACGCCTCAGCTGGGTATCTCACAGGCTGATATAATTTATGAATGCATTGTAGAAGGCGGAATAACAAGACTTCTTGCGATATTCCCCAACTACGAAGACTTACCTACAACAGGCTCTGTTCGCTCGTCGAGAGATTACTTTATCGACCTTGCGCAGTGCCATGACGCAATATACGCTCACTGTGGCGGCAGTCCTGACGCATATACCGCAATTTCCGAGAGAAGAATCGACAATATTGATGGTGTAAACGGCAGCTACACTGAAGCTCAGACATATTGGAAGGACCCCGACAGAGTTCGAAACATGGGCTATGAGCACGCCTCTATGACAAACGGCGAAAAGCTTGCTTATGCAATAGAGGCAATGAAATTCCGCACAGAGATTAAAGACGGATTTTCTCAGCCGCTCAGCTTTGCCGATGAGGACACGACTTTCGACGGCATTCCCGTAAAATCACTCAACATCAAATACTCAGGGTATGCTCAGTCGTTCTTCTGCTACGACGAGCAGACAAAGGACTATCTCAAGGGACAGTACAACGCTTCACACATTGACCAGAATACAGGCAAGCCTCTAAGTTTTAAGAATGTAATTGTGCTTGAGGCAAGATACTCGAGTATTCCGGGCGACGAATACCACAGGCTTGACCTTGCCTTTACCGACAGCGGAAGCGGATATTACATCTCGGACGGTGTATGCAAGAATATTATCTGGAAAAAGACCGACAGGCAGTCACCCTACACCCTTTATGAGCAGGACGGCATAACTGAGCTTGCACTCAACCCCGGCAAGACATATATCGGAATTGCCTCGGGACTTAACACTGTAACTCTTAACGAAAATGTTGAGTACACGATTATAACCAATGAATAATATTTTAGAGAGGAATATATATGTACAACTATAAGCTCGCAGCTGCAAAATATCTTGCAAGTGCCGATGAAGCCCTTGAGGTTTCGGCTCTTTGCGATATGTTTGAAATTCCGCCCGATAAGAAGATGGGCGATATTGCACTCCCCTGCTTCAAGCTGAGCAAGGTGATGAGAAAGAGCCCTGTCGCTATTGCAGAAGCGCTCAAGAGCACGCTTGATGGCAAGGAAGAAATTGCCGATATGTTCGAAAGAGTCGAATGTGTATCGGGTTACCTCAATTTCTTTATAAGCCCAAAAAGCTACTGCAGTGATCTTAAGAACATTGTTGAAAATCCCGACACATACGGTTCTGACGGCTCGGGTATGGGCAAGAATATTGTTATCGACTATTCCGCCCCCAACATTGCAAAGCCTTTTCATATAGGTCATCTGCGCTCTACCGCTATCGGTCAGGCGATAAAGAACATATACAAATTCTGCGGTTATAACTGCACAGGTGTAAACCACCTCGGCGACTGGGGAACACAGTTCGGCAAGCTCATCGTAGCCTACAAAAAATGGGGCTCAAAAGAGGATATCGAAACACGCGGCATCAAGGCTCTCACAGAAATATATGTAAAATTTCACAAGGAAGCCGAGCTTGACGAGTCACTCAATGATGAAGCAAGAGCTGCTTTTACAAAGCTCGAGCATCACGACGAGGAATACTATGCACTCTGGCAGTGGTTTGTTGATATAAGCATTGCCGAATTCAAAAAGACTTACTCTCTTATCGGAGCCGACTTTGAGTCGTGGCTCGGCGAGAGCTTCTACTTTGACAAGGCTACAGCTGTTGTAGACGAGCTGAGAGAAAAGAAGCTTCTCACAATCGACGACGGTGCGAGCATTGTAAAGCTCGATGAGTGGAAGATGAACCCCTGTCTTATCCTCAAATCCGACGGCTCTACAATATACGCAACACGCGATATTGCTGCAGCAATGTACAGAAAAAAGACATACGATTTTGACAAGTGTATCTATGTTACCTCGGCAGGTCAGAGCCTGCACTTTGCTCAGTTCTTCAAGGTTATTGAGCTTATGGGCTACGAGTGGGCAAAGCAGCTTGTTCATGTTCCTTTCGGCACTGTAAGTATCGCAGGAGCAAAGCTTTCTACCCGCGAGGGAAACATCGTTCTCCTTGAGGACATCTTCAATGATGCAATTTCAAAGACTCTCGAAATTATAAACGAAAAGAATCCCGACCTTGAGGACAAGCTCGAAGTTGCAAAAGCTGTTGGCGTCGGTGCTGTTGTCTTCCACGACCTTTCCAACAACAGAATCAAGGATGTAAACTTTATCTGGGACGAAGTTTTGAACTTCGAGGGTAACACAGGTCCTTATGTTCAGTACACATACGCAAGGTGTGCAGGTATCACAGACAAGGCAGACTCCGCTATTGACACAGAGGATTTCAGTCTTACAAACGAAGCCGAAATCTCACTTGTAAACACACTGGACCTCTTCCCTGAGCGCGTAAAGCAAGCAAGAGAGGAACTTGAACCGTCTGTTATATCAAGGTACTTGCTTGATCTTTGTCAGGCGTTTAACAGATTCTATCACGACTGCCCTGTTCTCAAGGCAGAGGACAAAACTGTACGCAACACAAGAGTAGCTCTTGTTTCGGCAACAGCGTCTGTACTCAAAACAGGTCTTACGCTTATCGGTCTTAAAACACCCAAGAATATATAAAAAGGAGTATATTATGTCAGGACATTCTAAATGGAAAAACATTATGCACAAGAAGGAAAAGACAGACCTTCAGCGTGCAAAAATCTTTACAAAAATAGGCAAGGAAATGGCTATTGCTGTCCGTGAGGGCGGCCCTGACCCTGTTTCCAACTCAAAGCTCAAGGACCTTATTCAGAAAGCAAAGAGCAACAATGTGCCCAACGACAACATCGAAAGAATCATAAAAAAAGCTGCCGGCGGCACTGACGGTGCAAACTACGAGTCTTTAAACTATGAGGGCTACGGTCCGTCCGGTGTTGCAGTAATCGTTGCTGCCACAACCGACAACCGCAACAGAACAGGCGCAGATATGCGACACTACTTTGACAAGTTCGGCGGAAACCTCGGTCAGACAGGCTGCGTTTCGTTCATGTTCTCGGACAAGGGTCTTATTGTTATAAGTGCCGACGGAGTTGACGAGGAAAAGCTCATGGACGATGCGCTCACAGCAGGCGCTGAGGACATTCTATCCGAGGATGATGTGTTTGAAATCTACACCGCCTCAGAAGATTTCTCGGCTGTATGCGAATATCTCGAAAAGGCAGGATACAAGTTCTTATCTGCTGAGCAGACAAAGATTCCTGCAAACTATGTAACTCTCGAGAGTGAGGACGACATCACAAAGATGAACAGACTCCTTGAAATGCTCGAGGACAACGACGATGTAATGAATGTATGGCACAACTGGGAGAACGCTGATGAATAAGAAAATTATAGCTTTAAGCCTTGTGCTTTTGATGATTGTTTTTACTGTTTCGTGCTCTAATGCTACAAAAAATGTAAGCATAAGAGTCGAGATTGACAATGAAATTTTGCCCGAGGCAGACTTTATGTGCCAAGCAGACCTTGTAGTCGACGAGCGTGCAAACGCTGCAGCTTGTTTTGCCGACTTTTTCAACAAGTGCGGAATTGAATCCGATGGTTTGTCCGAAGGCTTTATCACAAGTATTGACAAGTACGCTCTTGATGGCAACTACTCGTGGATGTTCTATATAAACGGCGAGCTTGCCGAGGTCGGTGTTGACGACTACATACCGTCAGACAGAGATAGTATTACTCTGGTTTACACCGATTGGTCAAAGCTGTTTTAACCGAAAGCAAAGGAGAATATGATGAAAGCAGTTATTACCGTAACAGGGAAAGACACTAAAGGAATTATAGCAAAGGTAAGCACAAAGTGTGCAGAATACGGCGCAAACATCATTGATATTTCGCAGAGCGTTCTCAAGGAATATTTTGCAATGATGATGCTTGCCGAAATTGACGAGCTCAGCACAAGCTTCGGTGAGTTCGGTGACGCGCTCAAGGCTCTGGGTGAGGAAAACGGTCTTTATATTCAGGCAATGCACGAAGACATCTTCAATTCAATGCACAGAATATAACAGAGTTTCAGGGAGATAAACAATGCTTAATACAAAAGATATTCTTGAAACAATAAATATGATTCGTGAGGAGCACCTTGATGTAAGAACTATTACAATGGGTATCTCGCTTCTTGACTGTCAGACAGGCTCTATCAAGGACACATGCGACAAAATCTACGACAAAATTACAAAAAAGGCAGAAAACCTTGTCAAAACAGGCTGCGATATTGAAAAGGAATACGGTATTCCGATTATCAACAAGCGTATTTCGGTAACACCAATATCACTCATCGGCGGAAGCGCAAGCTCTGACGACTATGTACAGATTGCAAAGACGCTCGACAGAGCTGCAGACACTATAGGCATCAACTTCCTGGGCGGTTTTTCAGCTTTAGTACATAAAGGAATCACAGCAAACGACAAATGTCTTCTCGAGGCAATACCCGAGGCGTTGTCTACAACAGGCAAGGTTTGCTCATCAGTAAATGTAGGCACCACAAGAGCGGGTATCAATATGGACGCTGTCAAAATCTGCGGTAAGAACATAAAGAAGCTCGCAGAGCTTACAAAGGACAACGATTCTATCGGATGTGCAAAGTTTGTTGTGTTTGCAAATGTCCCTGAGGATAACCCGTTTATGGCAGGGGCTTTTCACGGAGTCGGCGAGCCTGAATCTGTAATCAATGTCGGCGTATCAGGTCCGGGAGTTGTAAGAAGCGCTGTCGAGCGCGCAGGTGACTGCAACTTCTCTGAGCTTGCCGATGTTATAAAGAAAACAGCATTCAAGGTAACAAGAATGGGACAGCTCGTTGCGGGAGAGGCATCAAAAAGACTCGGTATGCCTTTTGGCATTGTCGATCTTTCGCTTGCTCCCACACCTGCAATCGGTGACTCTGTCGCACATATTCTCGAGGCTATGGGACTTGAGAGCTGCGGAGCTCCCGGTACCACTGCCGCTCTTGCAATGCTCAATGACGCCGTTAAAAAAGGCGGAGCCATGGCGTCCTCTCATGTAGGAGGACTCTCAGGCGCGTTTATCCCTGTTTCAGAAGATCAGGGAATGATTGATGCCGTGACACGCGGCTCTCTCACAATCGAGAAGCTCGAAGCCATGACATGTGTATGCTCGGTTGGTCTTGATATGATTGCTATCCCCGGCGACACATCTGCCGAAACAATCTCTGGTATTATCGCAGACGAAGCGGCAATAGGTATGATAAACGGCAAGACGACTGCTGTCAGACTCATTCCTGCTTACGGCAAGAAGATTGGCGACAGAATTGAGTTCGGTGGGCTTTTGGGCTATGCTCCAATTATCCCCGTAAACACATACTCGTGCAAGAAATTTGTTGACAGAGGCGGCAGAATTCCTGCCCCCATCCATAGTCTGAGAAACTGAATATTTTATGAATATAAGCTCATACTTTTACTGAACAAGTAAGGTATGAGCTTTAAAACACAGGAGCAAAAATGAACACATTTGAGAAAATATACGAAGTTGTAAAAAAGATCCCATACGGCAAGGTTGCGACCTACGGTCAGATTGCCTGCCTTGCAGGCAACAGACATCTTTCTCAGATTGTCGGATATGCTCTGCATGTAAATCCCGATCCCGACACTATCCCCTGCTTCCGTGTTGTAAACAGATTCGGACAAACAGCAAAAGCCTTTGCTTTTGGCGGTGAGGATGTTCAAAAGCAGCTCCTTATGCAGGAGGGTGTTGTTTTTTCGGTTGATGGTAAAGTTGACCTTAAAAAATATCAGTGGGACGGCAGCTGATCATAAAATTTTACACCAGAATTTTTGTCAACTTTTTGTGTGAAAGCTATTGACAAACAGCAAAAATTGTGGTATCATTTGTTTGTTGCGAACACGCAGACAATACAATATGGAGAAGTCGCGTAGCTGGTCGAGCGCGCACGATTGGAAATCGTGTAACCGTTAATCGCGGTTCGAGGGTTCGAATCCCTCCTTCTCCGCCACCATTAAGCAGGTCATTTTTTAAATGACTTGCTTTTTGTTTTTCCCCAGTGTTTATATTCTTCAAATACTCTATGGAATACTTGGGAGCATACCCATTTAATTTAAGATGTATTGTTATTGCTAAATAAACCTTTGGGTCATCTCCTATGTCAAGTTCTCTTATGTCTATATGGTCTATCATATAGTTAAAGAATACCTTTAATTGCTCTCTTGATAATTCTTGAAAGTCTTTATATGTAATATCTTCATAAGACTTGTTGAATTGCTTTCTTATGTCAGGTCGGCATTCCAACACATTCCCGACTGGTATGAAGAAAGTCTGCTTAAACATTATGAAGGTACATACTTTCCTGAACATATGGAAAACGCAGGCAGAGCTTCCTATGTGGAACGCAATCAGGAAATGATTAACCACAGTAAATTCTGCGTGGTCTATTACGATAAAAATTATCTTCCCCCAAGGCGTAAAAACAGCAGACGAGATTTGTTTGACTATCAACCCAAAAGCGGAACCGCAGTTGCTTATGACTATGCCGTGAAAAAGAAAAAGGAAATTATAAATGTGTTTAGCGGTAATTAACACATGTAAAACAAAGCCTCCAAGGACAGCGAATCCTTAGAGGCTCATTTTTTTGTTTCTATTCAATTATCGCAATTATCTGTGTAATAAATTTAGATTTATTTTTGTGCTGTGGTGGTCCTTCAAGATAGAGGTTACGGAATGTACCCGAAAGCTTTATGTTGTTTTCCTCTGCATACGAGATAAGTATTTTTCTCGCAATGGGAATATCCTCATAAGCACCATGATGAAAAAATGAAATTGCTTTGAGTTCGGGGATTTGTTTTACATATTCGCCTTCGCTTTTAGGTGGGACGGCAACGCAATAAGCAATCTCTTGAGGAGCATCAGCAGAATACTCGGTAAAATACATACGCCTCGTTGTGTCTGTTCCGTGCGCTCTCATAGCTTCAAGTGCTGTATCTCGGAGCAGATTTGTCTTGTCTGCGATTGTAACAGTATTATATGTACGTTTGTAGATTGTCTGCGGCTCAATGATGATTTCTTTGATTGTATCGTTCGTTTTATGGCTTCTCTCTTTCAATTTCTCTATGGTGAGAATAAGTTCATCCTTCATCTTCTCAAGCCTGTCTATCATCGGCTGCAGGTCAGTGGTATCGTTGAAATACTCACGAATTTCATCAAGAGAAAGTCCCAAGTTCTGAAACACACGGATTGTGCGGATTTGTGTAAAGGTATCAATAGTGTAATATCTATTGCCGGTGCTTCCGTCTTTCTTGTCGGGTGTTATAAGACCTTTTGTTTCGTAGTTCAGTATAATTTTTCTTGTAATTCCGATAGCTTTTGCAATATCGCCAATAGAAAACAAATGTTTATTTTCCATAAAAATCCCCTCATTCTATAACATAAAATAAACTTTTTTTAAAAAGATTAAAAAATTTTCAAAAAAGTATTGCATCGCCCATCGATGGACGGTGTATAATCATTATAGCATATTGTATTATTTTTTTCAAGAGGTGGGTATTGAAAAGTTTTCGTACATGAAAAATGAGCCTACAGAGAAAATCAACAATGGAAAGGGAATGTTAAAGTATGAAAAGGAAAATTTGTAGCTGTTTAATTATCTTGTCTTTGTTGCTGTCTTCTCTGGTCTCAGTAGTGAGTGCAGCGGGGACACCGGAAATTGTGATTCTTTTTGAAAGCGATGTACATTGCAGTGTAGATGGATACGCAAAGATTGCTGCGCTAAAGGATGAAATATCTAATCAGGCGGAATATGTCGGCTTGGTTACTTCGGGTGATTTTGTTCAGGGTGGTAGTCTTGGTGTTGTTTCTAAGGGCGAATATATCGTGAACATTATGAACCTGATTGGATATGATGCTGTTGCACTCGGTAATCATGAATTTGACTATAAAACTGAACGACTTCACGAACTTGTCAATAAACTTGATGCAACTGTTGTTTGCTCAAATTATAAAAAAGCAGATGAAGAATACACACAGCCTGAAGGAGTTCCTGACAGAAAATTCAGACTGCTTGGCAGAGCACAGACGGCTGCAAAAGCAGGATATGTCTCAATTTCACCACAGGATATTGCTGATGTGCTCCAGTGTGCATCAATTAGTTATGATGCATATCAGATTATTGTAACCCATGATATGAAAGATAAATTTACATTCAAAATAGCAGTATCAGACCCTGACTCCGTAGACAAAGAAGCTTTTGTAAATGCACTCTACACTCAAAGACCTCTTCTTAAAGATGCAGTTGACGCTGAAGATGTATCAGAGCCTGAAATTGTATGGTGTAAGGTGTCAGATCTTGAATATAATGCAAGAACAGGCAAGCTTAGAACAATCATTGACAAAAGGAGTTAATGAAATACAAAATTTTCGTTTAAAATTTTACGTTGTGGAGGGTGATACATTTGACATTGAAAGATTATTGCATTAAGGAAAAAAAGGCGTATTTGTTGGAAGAATGGGATGATGAAAAAAACCTGCCTTTTACTCCCGAAAATGTCAGTTCCGGAAGCACAGTTCCCGTATGGTGGAAATGTGAAAAAGGTCATTCATGGCAGACTCAGGTAAGAAGTCGTGCGAAATCACTCACAAGATGCCCTAAGTGCCTTCAAATTGAGCTTAATAAAAAGCGAAAGGAAAAGGCAAAGGAATTTGCAAAGCGCCTGACATCTAAATAAGTTAAAAATTAAACTTTATATTTTTAAGGAGGTCATTTATTATGACAATTATCGTTTTAGTAGCAATTATTGCTATCGTGGTTTTATGGTTTATTTCAGTACAGAGAAAGCTCGTTGTAATGGACGAAAACATCAACAATTCAATGAGCCAGATCGGTGTTCAGCTTTCTTCAAGATGGGATGCACTTACTGCTCTTTTGGATTTAACAAAAGGCTACGCAGAGCACGAATATAAAACCATCTCTGACACAATTAAAATGAGAACATCAATAAATGCAAAAAGCACAGCAGCAGATGTTAATGCACAGGAAAATATTCTAACTGAAGCTATGGGAAAAATTATGGCGGTTGCAGAAAGTTATCCTGAGCTTAAAGCAAATGAAAATTATATCAAGACAATGGACAGCGTAAACGCTTACGAAGAAATGGTAAGAAAATCCCGTCTTGTATATAATGACAGCGTAACAAAACTGAACCGTGCAATCAGAATGTTCCCAACATCAATCGCAGCAGGCGTGCTTGGTATTAAGAGCCGTGATTATCTTGAAGCAGATGATAAGAAAGCGGATATGCCGAGTATGAGGTAAAAGCTATGAGGTGGATGAAAAAACTGCTGACAGCAGTACCGCTGGTATTGATGCTTTGTTCCGTAACCGTTTTTGCTTCAAATAATGTTTCTGAAATTGATATTGATGTTACCGTAAGGGATGACGGCAGTGCATATATCGTTCAGAACTGGCGAGGCACATTCGATGAAGGAACAGAGAACTACATACCTATAAACACAGATGATATTTCTGTTTCCAATTTTAAGGTGTCGGACATAAACGGAGCCTACACATTCGTTGAAAATTGGGATGTGGATTTAAGCTTCGATGAAAAAGCCCGTAAATGCGGAATCAATGAAACATCAGATGGTATAGAATTGTGCTTCGGCATTTCCGACTATGGCGAAAACAGATACGC
>JAZNMZ010000014.1:0-5906 GCA_045580005.1 Eubacteriales bacterium
ATACGAAAAGCACGAACAGCAGCAGCTTCGCCGCCGTTCTTTTAAGGAAAATGAAAAAAGAAATTAAAAAAAGAGACTGTGATACAAGAGCTTTGTTTTATCACAGTCTCTATTCTTTGCTATCCAATGAAAAACACTTGACAATCTTGCAAAAATAGTGTATAATAGCCAATGGTCTTCGAGGTGTAGCTCAGTTTGGTAGAGTGCTTGGTTTGGGACCAAGATGCCGCAGGTTCAAGTCCTGTCACCTCGACCATTACGAGTGTTCTTATAGGATTTAAGAAGTTCTATGAGAACACTCGTTTTTTTATGCCGTATATGTTTCATACTGCTACACAGGCTCTTGTGTCAAAGTGAACATCTACACCTTGTCTTGTATGGACTTTAACATTGTTTTCAGGTATCAAATCCATATCAGGAATTTCAAGAGTTCCTATGCAAGTGTAATGTATTTTAAGTCTTTGTACTGTCTTACCGTCAATCTTTTCAGATTGGTAAACCTCAATCTTGTCAATAAGCTCATTCAGCATTTGCGGAGTGAGTTTTTTTGCTCTTGTGTACTTTTGCACCGTAGCAATAAACATATCCGTTGAAACATTTTTGCTCTTGCTGTTTGAGATTTCGTCTTTAAGGTTTTGCATCTTTTCATTGACGGCTTTCTGCTCGTCCTCATACTTTACGGAAAGTTTCGCAAATCTATCATCAGAGATTTTACCCATTGCGTTGTCCTCGTATATCTTTTCAAACAAGATGTCAAGTTCTTTATCTCTTGCTTGCAGCTTTTTGAGTTCGCTTTCCTTGAATTGCATTTCCTGTTCAGCAGATTTTAAGGAGCTACCCATAACAAGTTTTGCAAAAGCATTTTCATACTTTGTTGCAAACCTTGTCAATCTTCGGATTTCTCCAAGTACAACCTGTTCAAGAAAATCTGTACGGATATAATGAGAGGATTCACAAATCTTTCTTTTACCTCTGTTATACCCTGTGCAATTAAAGTATGTAATTTCTTTGTTGCCTTGATTGAAATGAAAATTGAGATTGCTTCCACAGTCCGCACATATAAGCAAGCCGGAAAACATATTCTTTTCGCCGTCTGCCTTTTTGCGTTTTCTAACCTTACCCCGTTTTTCTTGTATCTTCTCATATACAGCCCTTTCAATAATTGCAGGGTTAACATCTTTGAAAGTTACAATGTTTTCGGGATCGTTCGCTATACGCTTTTTATTCTTGTATGACTTTGAATAGGTTTTGAAATTGATTATATCGCCGCAATACTCTTGTGTATTTAGAATACTAACTATCGTTGATGAGTTCCAAGCATACGGATTTTCACTTTTCTTTTTGTGAGGTTTCCTAACTCCCTTGCTTGCCCAATAGTTAACTGGCGTCAAAATCTTTTCCTGTTCAAAAGTTACTGCGATTTGTTCTGTTCCAAAATCCTGTAAGTACATACTGAATATCCTGCGGACAACGCTTGCAGCTTCTTCATCAATAAGCCAAGTCTTTTTATCGTCGGGATTTTTCATATACCCATAAGGCGGGGCTGAAAGCGGCTCACCTGAATTACCTTTAATCTTATTGCTGATACGACGCTTTTTACTTATATCACGTGCATACCATTCATTGAAAAGATTTTTAATAGGTGCAAGTTCGTTTTCGCCCTCTGTTGTATCTATATTATCTGATACAGCAACAAGGCGTATATCGTGTTCAGGTAAAAATTCCTCTGTCAGTTTTCCGACCTCAATATAGTTTCGGCCTATACGGGAAAGGTCTTTTACAAACAGTGCAGAAGATTTATTATTTTCAAAATCTTCAATCATTCTGATATAGTCAGGTCTATTCATTGTTACGCCGGAAATACCGTCGTCAATATAAATCAATAAGTTTGTATATCCCTTTTCCTTTGCTACTTTTGTAAGCAGCTTTTTTTGATTTCCTATGCTGTAGCTTTCGCCCTCCAGATTATCGTCTCTGCTCAAACGCAAATATAACGACGCTGTGGTTTCTCTCTTTTTATTACTTTTCGACTGTCTCATTAGTCCTCCTTTCCGACAGTCAAATAAGCACTTAACCTATAAATATTATAACGCGCTTTTTTTGACTTGTCAGCCTGTTTGAATAAAGTTGTGCAACTTTTTATTCTTTTTGTGTCATAAGGCGGAGTAAGACAGCCCCTAAAGTTTCAGAATTTTCCGTTTTGAAAACGGGCTCGACAATAAAAGAATTTTTATCAAATTCGTAAGTGGTTTTATCCGTCAAAGAGCTGTCGGCTCTATGACAATTTTTATTGGTTTTGGATTTATTATTTTCAGCCATAGGCCACACCTCTTTCATCAAAATATTTATCCAAAAATCTATATGACAAAAACGGACGGCTGCCGGCTTGCAGCTCCACAGGGAATTTCACCACTCGGCCTATGCTTATAGGTGCGCCGCGCAATGCTTTGAGGGCGTTCAACGCGGGAGTATCATTATTCAGTATGAACGTCTTTGCTTGCAGAAAGCCACCTCTGCAATTACGGTACAAATATTTATCGCTCGTTCCCGGTGGAAGTCGTGGCGTATTTGCCGTAGAGCTCGGCTCATACCTTTCGTGTCCGTTTCGTCTATGACGCCCATTCGCTGGGAGTATTTTTCAAAGAACAATTTTTATTTAAGACTTTATTATCAGCCTTTTCAAAACGCATTATCATAAATGCGTTTTGAAAAGAATAATAATATATAAAAGGGGCGCGGAAAGGCAACGCACCCCCCGAAAATGACTTTAAGCGGGCAAAATGCTAAAATCGGAAATTATGCTGAACACCAATTTTGATTGAAGCCTACTTGCCATATCTTCATCAACAAAGAGGTATTCGTTTCCGTATTCGTCTTTTAGCGTCCGGGTAGCCAATTTCCGTATGTAGTTTCTGTAATGGTTAAGCACATAGGAAATAGCTTCCGGCTTGCCCTGCGTTGCCGCAGCAATTACAGTAACAGGAATATCTGTCGCATTCACATGTCGTCCCATTTGATACCCTCCTTTGCAAAGTAATCTTTAAGCAGTTTCAGAGATTTCAAACGGCGGCGATTTATCGCCTGTTGATATGTGTTAAACAATTTGCCGATTTCGTTATCGCTCATATCCGCAAAATATGAAAGCAGAATGATGTCGCGTTTTTCCTGCGGAAGCTGCCTTATTGCGTCTGCAAGAAAATTTCCTACAACAACAATTTCTTTATCCAATACATTGAAGATATGTTGATTGTTGAAATATCTATCGTTTGCCGATAACTGCAAAACTTGGTCTTGCGTTAAGCTGTCTAACGATACCTCGTGTTTTCTCCGATTTGCATATTCCTTGTGAATATTTTTTGCTTCATTTTTAAGAACACGAGTGCAAAAAGCTCCGAACTGATTAGAGATGCGCTTTTCGTTATTTTCTTTCATTGTGCCACCTCCTTTCCGTGAAGAAAGTTGGTGTTTTCCTTTTCGCCTTTCGTGTAGGTAACAACTGAAAAGCAAAAGTTACACAGGTTAAACGAAAATTTATTAAAATTATTTTTTAACATTGCTTTTACCTCCGAATTTTCAAATTGAAATTTTTGATAGTTCGGTAGGCTCGGAGGGCTTCGGCAATGATAAAAAAATGCACAGCCAAAATACAACCTTATAATAGGTTGATACTCGGCTGTGCGGTAAGAGCGATTATGACCTCCGCCTGCATCATCAGACTTGCCGCCGGATTTGTGATTTACCCGGTTATGATGTGTGCGGTTTCTTCGTTTCGCAAAAGGAAAAATTGGTGTTGGGCATTCGTAATACAATAGCATTTAATCACGCTCCTAACGCAAGGCACTCCGCCTTTGTTAAAAGCGAAAAAACCTATATGCGCATAGCGGAATTGCCACGCCAAATATTTTTATTATTTTGTTGTAATCTTTGTTGTTCGGTACATTCTTCTATTATTGACAATGGTTTCAACCCCTTTCAATATGCCTATAATATGACATTAAATGACTGAATAAATGATTTATCTACATAATTCGCAAAAAAGAACCCGCCTGACTCCTTAATGAATCAGACGGGATTTTTTTATAGTTATTCGTTTTTTGACTTGCTCATACAATAATAGCATTGTTTTTTCCTCCTTTAACAGTAAATACTATTCTTCAATATAAAGTGATTATTTTCCTTTAATTTACAATAATTATAACATTTTTCGCTATCAATGTCTGTCGAAACTTGTTATTAAAACATAAAAATCTTTCGACAATTATTTACAAACAAAGCCGTTAGCAACATAAACTAACGGCTTTATACTGTTATACCAACTCAAAACTATCGTAGAAATCTTTTACATTCTGTCTGCTTAAAACATCATCAAGAGATACAGAGAGCTTTTTCGGTATTTCAAGTAAAACCTCAAGCTGTCTATCGGCGCCGATAACTCTCTCGAAATGAATTTCATAATAATAGCTATATTTTGTATGGTATTTCACATAAGCACATTTCAAACCGTTTATTTCGCTTGTCTGTGGCTCCTCAATCCAAATATATCCGGTTTCGTTGGGTTGGAACATATCTTTTGCAATATCAGTTCCCAATACATCATCAATGAAAATATCCATAAGGGATTTTACAGGTGTATCAAATTCAACCTCTGTTGTCATAAAGGCTATTCTACAATCCTGTTCGGGCGAAATCAATCTTAACCCGTCTGTGTGTACGCTCTCCATACCCTCAATATCAATGTAAAACTGTTGCGGCAATTTGAATTTAATTCCTGCCACTGATAAATGATTACCCTCGATTTTTAACATTTCTTTTTTCCTCCAAATCGTAAATTATTTTTTATAGCATTTATCATTTGTTTTTGTTTCCGAAATCTCAACAACCGTAAATTTTGGATTTGTAATTAGCAATCCCTCTGTTGTATCAATAAGGCATACGGTATCTTGTTCGTTAAGGTGAAAAAACTCTCTATACTCTTTCGGAATTGTAATACGGCCAAGATTGTCAACCTTTCTATGAAACCCTACTCGCATAATTCTACCCCCTTTGACAATATGTATTAAACAATCTATGCTATATGCTAATATTACCATAAATAAAATGAAAAGTCTGTCGAAGCCTGTCAGTAAACAAGTTCTAATTTTAGGAAGTTTTGTAGAATTATGTTGAAAGGTGTAGAATGAATTATGAAAACAAAAAAAGAGCCGCTTTGCGACTCATTCAATAACAAATACAAAATTATAAATTGTTTATATACGCATCTAATATATCTGATGCTGTTTTCCTTTGTTGAGGGGTAAGTTTTTCAAGTTTCTTTGTAAGTTCGTCAAATACATATTCTTTGCCGGAAGATAACTCATTCTGCAGAACATAATCAGCAGAAACGCCTAATGCTTCTATAATCTTTATAAATATATTCATGCTTGGCATTTTAACGCCACGCTCTATTTCACCGTAATACATTAACCCAATATCTGCTTTTTCAGCCAAAACCTCTTGGGTATAACCTTTCTTTTGTCTTGCTTTCTTTATCATACTGCCAAGTTCAGTTTTTTCCATATAAAACACCTCCTATGCAAATAGCATTGATTCTTTACTTAATTTTATAAAAAATCTGCTATTTGCGGAAGTAGCGTATAGCATACAATCAATCCTATTCGCTAATATTTAAGTAAAAAACATCAATTTGCACAAAAAAACCTCCGAGGATTTTTCCCCGGAGGCTCGTTTTGTATAGCTTACTTATTCGCTTCAATAAATCTATGAAGAATTGCTGCTATTTCTGCTCTTGTAGCATTATCTTTCGGATTGCGTGTTGAGATTGTTTTACCTTTCATCTTATATTTTAAGAAAATTTATTTTCGGAATATTCTGTTTCAAAGCCGGATAGTCCGGCGAAAAGTTATCAT
>JAZNMZ010000015.1:0-21458 GCA_045580005.1 Eubacteriales bacterium
GGTAGCGTTCTCAACAGCCTCCTTGTCGGTATCAACCATATCACCCAAAATTAGTGAAGCTGTGTCAAATGCCAAACCACCCGCTTGGTTAAGTAATGAATTGTAATATGAGTCACTAGAGAATTCTTTTGTGAGAATTGACAACAGAACAGTTTTATAATATGAGGACGGGTCTTTTTTCAGTTTGTCACCATAAAAGTTTTCTAAAAACAAATCCCAACTAACCAACCCGCGTTTATCTGCTTCTTCTGCAAGATATGCATAGGGGAGTTTGAGACCAGTAATTTGGTCAATGTATCCATCTATATTGTCAGCGAAGTATTCTTCGAAGTTTTTTTGTTCTTCACCTAAATTCATTACCTTTTGAGGAACAACAGTATCTTCTGTATTACCAATGCCTAACTGCCCTGCATAATTTTCGCCCCACATATACAAGTCTTTTTTATTTGTAATAGCTGCAGCATAATGACAATCAATGTAAATTGACACAACATTATCCATAATTTTCTGGGGGAGTAAGGCTTTTGTTGCAGGAGCGTCGCCATAATTCTCGTAAATTTCTCCCCATTCCCACAAAGAACCATCATTCTTTACTGCTAACGTGTATCCCCAGTCAGTGCATACCGATTTTACATCATCCATTACCTTTACTGGTGCAATAACATCTTCTGTTGAGCCAATTCCAAGTTGACCAGTGCTATTATCTCCAAACATCCATAGGCTATTATCATTCTTTATGGCTGCTATGTTTGATTCTCCCACATATACGTTTTTTACATCATCTAAAGTAAGAGAATTAAATCCTTTATTGCTTTCTATAGGGAATAGAGATGACCAACCAGAAAGATCTCGTACCCAAAGCTCCCCATCATTTTTTAAAACGACATAATATTCTCCAAATTCTGAAATATAAACTGACTTCGCGTTATCTGCGATTTTTTTTGGATTCTCTAAAAACACGCCATCAATTTTGTCACCCCATGCCCAAGCACTTCCATCACTTGTTACCGCCAAAGATAGAGTATATTCGCTGGTAGCAAAAGATATCACATTGTCCAACACTTTGTAGCAATCGGTATAATTATCCAATCCATCCCAAGCCCATAAAGAACCATCTTTTTTCAACGCAAGAGGGTTATTCATAGACATTTCTATAGACAAAACATTATCCATAACCTTTACAGGAACACTTTTTTTAGAAGAATAATCATCTACACAAAGCAACAATTCTCCATTTTTATTTATGAGTGCGATATATCCGTCTCCAGAATCGGCATAAATCACATCGCTCATTGCATGTTCGGGGTATAATACATATTTATCAGAGCCAAGCTCATTAGATCCCCAAATCCATAGTTCATTATCGGTTGTAACTGCTGCGACACCTTTTAAACTAACCATAGGTAAAGAATTATTATCCAATGCAAATACCGAAAGCGTAACTAACATTGATAGCATTGCAATAACCAGAATTTTAAAAATTATTTTCATCTTCATTCCTCCTGAAATTTCCCGAAAACTAGTGATATAAACATATTTTTCTATAAGAATAACACATTTTTCGGTTTTTGTCAATTTTTTGAAATTCTGCAATTGTACAGAACCAATAGCAACCTGGTGCATTTTAACGCTTTATGCTGTAGAGCATCCGTGTTCTCACCTTTTATAAAAGTTTTTACAGGTTTTATAAAACTTCTAACATATTATATAAAACCTCACACAGTTATGCTAAAAGTACGGACAGTTGTTATAAATCAACAGGCATAAAAGCTAAAACGTAACACATAGTATATAACCCTTTTCACTATGTTTCTAAACCCCAACACAGTTGTTATAACGCCGTAAACAGTGATGATAACGAAATAGGCTTTGCTTATAAAACCGCTGACAGTTGAGCGAAAACAACAAACTTTATTTATACGCCGACCACGACATAAAAACCGCTTTTTCATCTCTTGCACCTATTGTCAATTTTAGGCTTTGACACTTTGCCTCCGTTCCGTAATCTCAACCTACGCTTTCGTCCTCACTTAATTGGAAAATATAATTTGAGTATTGTCTTTTTATACTTTAAAATTTTACTGATAGTTATCAAGCACGCCCTCAAAAAGAGTCATAAGAGTCCGGTACTTTTCTTCGGTATAGCTATCATATTTATTGGGATTTCCCGAATCAGAAAGCAGACCCTCAAGCGACTCGATTCCGTTTGTAAAAAGTCCGTATGCAGTATTTTGTATGCCTGCCACCGTGTCTTTTATGAAAATTATTTCTTCCATATCAAGTGCCGAGAGATACCCATCTGTAAAGGCTGTAAAATCATCGCTAAACTGTTGGTCAAAATCCTCTGCAAAGTTAAGAAATTTAAAAGCCACTATGCAAAGCCTAAGACTTGAGCCGAGTGTTCCCGAGCGGTAGTCCCTTATCGAATCAAGCATCCGCGTCAACTCTTCCTGCTGAGAAAAAACTGCAGGCTCGTCATTCTTTTCCGAGCATCCCGCAAGAGCAAATGTAAGCGTCAAAAGCGCGAGTAAAAAAGCTATGATAGTATGTAAGTTTGTTTTTCTTAACACAATATCTCCCTCTCTTTCAGTTATAAAACCTTTATACTATTATAGTAGCACCGCCGGAAATATTTGTCAATACAATATGTCAAATACGCCTTTAACATTTGCGAAACAACTATTTCACATCCAAGCTATTTCACTTGCCCGCAGGGCAAATTTCGTTAAAAAAGCACACATTGTCTTGGTAGACAAATGTGTGCTTTTTTCTGGCTGCCGAACTAGGATTCGAACCCAGACAAACAGAGTCAGAGTCTGTCGTGCTACCTTTACACAATTCGGCAATATTCAATTTTCTGCTCTCGCAACGCATATTATGTTATCACAAAAAGAAGAGTTTGTCAAGAGTTTTTTTAACTTTTGAGAAAAGTTTTTTTAAATTGTTCAAAAATTTTCTTATTTTTTAAAATTTAGTCGCCCTAAAGTATGGATTTTTTTATAAAGCGTGCTATAATATTAAATGAGGGTACAAACAGTTTTCCCAATTATATCAAAAATACACATCAAGGAGTATATAAATGTACAAAATCCGTCTTGCTGTAGGTGATGATGCAGGAGAAGTAAGGGAGGTATACTCCCCTTTTGTTGCGCTTACAGCAATATCATCCGAGAGCTTTGTTCCGAGAGAATATGAAATCAAACGCAGAATAAATACCGTCACAAATACGCACCCTTGGCTTGTCTGTGAGGTTGACGGAAAGGTAGCAGGCTATGCTTATGCATACAAGGTTTCGCGCGGCACGGCTTATACCTGGTCGGCAGAGTTATCTGTATATGTGAGAGAGGATTATCAGAGATGCAACATCGCTTCGGCTCTTTACTACGCGCTGATAGAAATTTTGACTCTGCAGGGCTTTTACAGTGTTATTGCACGCATTACTCTGCCAAACGACAAGTCGATAGGTTTTCACTGTGCGTTCGGCTTCTCACAGTCGGGCGTACTTCACAGGTCTATATACAAGCTCGGCGAATGGCATGATGTTGCCATTCTTGAAAAACAGCTTCCGCAGGAATTTCCTGAACCGAGCGAAATTCTGCCGATAAAAGAATTTAATCAGTCAAAGCTTTCTGAAATTTTCTCAAAAGCAGAAAAGATAGTCAGAATAAGATAAGGAGAAACACAATGCTAAATTTTATAGAAATACTCAAAGTTATTTTTCTGGGCATAGTTGAGGGTATTACCGAGTGGCTGCCCATAAGCAGCACGGGGCATATGCTGCTGGTAGATGAATTTTTTACACTGAATTTCAATGAAGAATTCAAGGAAATGTTCTTTGTTGTCATTCAGCTTGGTGCTATCCTTGCGGTTGTGCTTCTTTTCTGGAACAAGATGTTCCCGTTTCAGTTTTCAGACAAAAAAAAGCCTGTGATCAGGGCTGATGTTTTCTCGCTCTGGTTCAAGGTTGTGGTTGCCTGCATTCCCGGTGCGCTTGTAACACTCCTTTTTGACGACTGGATTGAGGCTCACCTGCACACACCTTTTGTTATCGCTCTTGCTCTTGCTCTTTATGGTGCGGCATTTATATATATCGAAGAGCAAAACAAAAAAGTTACTCCAAAGACAAGTACCCTTGCAGACATTACATACAAAACAGCCTTTCTTATAGGTCTTTTTCAGGTGCTGTCAATCATCCCCGGCACTTCCCGCTCGGGCTCTACCATCATAGGCGCGCTTCTTATCGGAGTATCGAGAGTTGCAGCGGCAGAATTCACATTCTTCCTTGCTGTTCCTGTTATGTTCGGTTGGAGCATCCTAAAGCTTATTGATTTCGGATTTGCCTTTACTTCTGCTGAACTTATAGTTTTGATACTGGGTATGGCGGTCGCTTTTTTGGTTTCGGTTGTTGTAATAAAGTTCCTTATGGGATATATCAAAAAGAATGATTTCAAAATCTTCGGCTGGTACCGCATAGCACTCGGTGTTCTGATACTTGCTTTCTTTGGGATAAAAGCATTGATAGCTTAAAGCATAAAACAAAAATCCACCCTGTCGGGTGGATTTTTTATTGTCTTTTTACTTTACAACGACCTTAGCAAAGCTCTTTTTGCCGCGCTTTACGATAAAGTCATCCTTTGCTATATCTTCTTTTGTATAGAAAGTCTTGACCTCCGATACCTTCTCACCGTTTACAGAAACGCCGCCCTGTTCAACAGCTCGTCTGCCCTCGGAATTTGATGCAACAAGTCCTGCCTTTACAAGGACAGAAACAATACCGATACTGCCGTCTGTGAAATCCTCGTCGCAAAGTGTCGCCTCAGGCATATTCTCCAGGCTGCCGCTGCCGCCAAAGAGTGCTCTTGACGCTTCTCTTGCCTTAGCCGCTTCTTCCTCGCCGTGAACGAGAGCTGTAAGCTCGTATGCAAGGATGTCTTTGGCTTCGTTAAGCTGACTGCCCTCCCATGAACTCATCGCGTCTATCTGCTCGAGAGGGAGGAATGTGAGCATACGGATACAGTTCATAACATCACTGTCGCCGACATTTCTCCAATACTGATAAAAATCAAAGGGACTTGTCTTGTTGGGATCGAGCCATACTGCGCCCGACGCAGTCTTGCCCATCTTCTTGCCCTCGGAGTTCATAAGAAGTGTGATTGTCATGGCATAAGCATCCTTGCCGAGCTTTCTTCTGATAAGCTCTGTACCGCCGAGCATATTGGACCACTGGTCGTCACCGCCAAACTGCATATTGCAACCGAGAGTCTGATACAGGTGATAGAAATCGTATGACTGCATAATCATATAGTTGAACTCAAGGAAAGAAAGACCGTTTGCCATTCTCTGCTTGTAGCACTCTGCTCTGAGCATATTGTTAACAGAGAAGCAGGCTCCAACCTCACGCAAAAGCTCTACATAGTTGAGCTTGAGCAGCCAGTCGGCATTGTTTACCATAATTGCCTTGTCGTCCGAGAAGTCGATAAATCTTGACATCTGCTTCTTGAAGCAATCGCAGTTGTGCTGAATCTGCTCGGCTGTAAGCACCTTGCGCAGGTCAGAGCGTCCCGACGGGTCGCCTATCATACCTGTGCCGCCACCGATGAGAACAACCGGCTTGTTGCCTGCGTTCTGCAGACGCTTCATAAGGCAGAGTGCCATAAAGTGTCCTACATGAAGGCTGTCTGCTGTCGGATCAAAGCCGATATAAAATATCGCTTTTCCGTTATTTATAAGTTCCTTGATTTCTTCCTCATCGGTAAGCTGGGCTATGAGGCCTCTGGCTTTGAGTTCTTCAAAGAGTGTCATTTTAATTTCTCCTTTTTAATATATTATAGAAAGCCCGTGGGCTATATTTACATTCCTAATAAATATACCACACGAACCGATATTTGTCAATATTTACGGTGGAAATTTCGTTTTTGCGGAGGAAAAATGCTCTTTTTTGAAGTGTGTGATATGATTTCATCGGCAATCGGGTCTGTAAACAGACTTGTATGGGGTAAGACTGCGCTTTCACTCTTTATGGGTACGGGAATACTTATGACCTTTGTGACGCGCGGAGTACAGATTCGGCATTTTGCCCTCAGTATAAAGCTGTCGCTCGGCAAGCTGTTTGCAAAAAGCGACGACAAGGGCGGCGTGTCGCCCTTTCAGTCACTTTGCACAGCTCTTGCCGCAACAGTCGGAACAGGCAACATTGCAGGGGTTGCAAGCGCGCTCACGCTCGGAGGTCCGGGGGCTGTCTTCTGGATGTGGGTGTCAGCTTTTTTTGGAATGTGTACAAAATATGCCGAGGTTGTGCTTTCGGTAAAATACCGCGAGAAAAACACTGACGGCGAGTATGTCGGCGGCCCTATGTACTATATAAAAAACGGTCTTGGAAGCAAATATATGCTACTCTCAAGGCTGTTTTGTATCTTCTGCATACTTGCATCTTTCGGAATCGGGAATATGGCGCAGGTAAACAACATATCAGAGTCTGTATATGGAGCCGTTCGTCTTTTTGCCAACATACCCGAGCAAAAAGTAAGGCTGTGCGTAGGAATTGCTGTTATGCTTGCGGTAGGGGCCGTTTCGCTTGGCGGCGCCAAAAGAGTGGGAAAGGTATCCGAACTTATTATTCCCTTTATGAGTATATTTTATATTCTCGCCTGCTCGTCTGTAATTCTGGCAAATCGAGAAAAGCTCCCAGGTATTTTATCACTGATTATCAGCTCGGCGCTAAATCCGAAATCCGCCTTCGCAGGATTTTTCGGTCACTCTGTCGGAAAAGCCCTACGGCAAGGCGTGTCAAAGGGAGTTTTTTCAAACGAGGCAGGGCTCGGCTCGTCGACTATTGCTCATGCCGCTTCGCTGGAAAAGTCGCCTGTAAGACAGGGTATGCTTGGCATATTCGAGGTTTTTGCCGACACTGTCGTTCTGTGCTCCCTTACCGCCTTTGCTGTGCTTGCAAGCGGCATATATATACCCTACGGGAAAGACTCAGGAACACCGCTTGTGACAGAGTCTTTCTCTACAATTTTTGGTCAAAAGATTTCATATGTCGCAGTATCGATCGCAATCTGTTTTTTTGCATTTTCAACTCTTTTGAGCTGGAGTCTTTACGGAGTGCGGTGTGTAGAGTTTTTGTTCGGAAAAAAGGGGGTTATATTTTACCGCATTATCTTTTTGCCTGTAATTGTTGTCGGAGCAACAGTAAGCATGCGCCTTGTGTGGAATATTTCGGATATGTTCAACGGTCTTATGGCTCTGCCAAACCTCTTTGCTCTGATAAGACTCAGAGGAGTCGTCCGGGACGAAACACTGCATTTTTTTGGAAGAGACGGAACTTTTGTCAAAAATTGCCGTCTTAATAGGTGAAAAGGACAAAAGTCCAAAAAAAGAAAAGAGGTACACTGTTATGAAAAAATCTCCTGCTTTCTTTAGATTTTCACTTTTACTTATTGCTGCAGCTTTTGTGCTCTGCTCGTGCGGTGCTGCCGACTATGTCGGTATGACAGAGTCTGCAGGCAACAAGGCTTCGGTTGAGTTCTACTCACAGAATACATCAAAGCTTGACGGCTTTTACGACATAGTCGAAGAAAATGAAGTCATGGACATGGATATGCCGCAAAGCGCGACAGATGACTCCTCGTACACATCTGATCCGGCATACAGCCAGAGAAAAATAATATATTCCTCCTGGTTCAACATCCAGACAGAGCAATATGAGGAGTCTGTTGCGTCGCTCAAGGCTCTTTGCGACAAATACGGCGCATACTTTGAAAACAGCGAAAGCTACGGCAACAAAGCTTATTCCACACGCACATCAAGCTACAAGATAAGAGTGCCTGCAGACAATTATCAGAGCTTTATTTCCGAGGCGGGAAATATCGGCACCATCGTCGGCAACGGCGAGAACAACTCTGATGTAACCGAAAACTACTTTGACACACAGGCGCGACTTGAAAGCGCACAACTCCGTGAGGAGCGTCTTCTCGAGATACTTGCAAACGCAGGAACGCTTGACGATGTACTTCTGCTTGAGCGTGAGCTTTCGGATGTGAGATATGAGATAGAAAGCTATACGGGAAGTCTCAGAAAGCTCGACTCACTTATCAGCTACGCTACCTGCTCGGTTAATATCGAGGAGGTTGTAAGAGTGACATCGCCCACAGCACCAACAAAGACTCTCGGACAGAGAATTTCGGCAGCATTTTCAAACGGGCTCAGCTCTCTTGCAGACGGTGCGTCCGAACTACTCATTCAGTTCACATATTCTCTGCCGTATATCGTTATTATATGGATACCCATTATAGTTATCGTTCTTGCTGTTGTTCTTATCATCAAAAAGAAAAGAACAAAGAAATCCAAGGTGTCAACCGATTCTGAAAACGAGAATCCGGGTGTATAAAACTCCTCCATCGGATTAAAATTGGGTGTTAATCCGACAAAAAAGCAGACCATAAGGTCTGCTTTTTGCTTTATACCTTTCTTTCGACATACCAGCGGTTACCCTCGAGAAAAAGATATGTTTCCTTTCCGAGTATTCTGCAGGTGTAGCGTATGCCAAAACCTCCGCACTTGAGTGATGCGGCAGGGCGCACATCGAGAATTCTGTCAACAGAGAATCTTCTCCCGTCCTCCCATGACACGACAACAGGAAAAATATTGCCGTTTGTATCAAAGCGCGCGTGTACGCCGACATAAGTTTTTATATTCTGCAAATTTTTCCTCCTATCTTAAGTGCGTAAACACCTCGTATCCGTGTGCTATATGTCCGAGATTTTCCCTGTCGCAGAGAATTGTACCCGAGGCTATACTTGTTCTTCCGAATCTTTCGCGTATGCGGTCTACTGTTTTGTCGATAATATCGTTTTTAATATTCCTGTTCTCGTTTTCAAAAAGCGACACCTGCGATACACCGTCATTGCCCACAAGTCCTATTGCGCGCACGCCAAGGCTGCGTAGCGGCGTGCTTTTTATATCGACGCTCGAGCAAAAAAGTGTGTAGGCAACTCTCAGCACATCTTTCTGACAGCTTGTCGGAAATCCAAGCTGTATCTGCCGCTCAAAGGTGTCAAGCGATGCCGTGCGGAAGCTCAGCTGAATTGCGGTACACTTGAGCTTTTCCTGTCTCAGTCTTGAGCAGACATTGTCACAAAGAGAAGCCAAAATGAGCTTTGCATCGTTATACGATACAATATCCCTCGGCGGTGTTGTGGAATTGCTCAGAGATTTTACAGCAGGAACATCGCCAAAGCGCGCAACAGGCGAGCTGTCCTCACCTCTGCAATAGCTATAAAGCATGAGTCCGTTTTTGCCTAGTATGCTCTTTAGCATATAGGGGCTTGATTTTGCAACCTGACCTATCGTGAGAAGCCCATAGCTGCGCAGCCTTGACTGCGTTGAGGAGCCGACATAAAGCACCTGCTCTATCGGCAGCTCACAAATAAGATTATCGTACTCGGCAGGTGACATAACAGTTGTTGCGTCGGGCTTTTTGTAATCTGATGCAAGCTTTGAGAATACCTTATTGTCGCTCACGCCGATTGATACTGTAACCCCAAGCTCGTCTTTCATCGTCTGTCTTATCTCATCGGCTATTCTCTTGCCGTCGGATATCGTACGCACGCCGTTACATCCTGTAAGCTCAAGCCACGCCTCGTCCATACCGAAAGGCTCTACCCTGTCTGTGTAGCGCAGATAAATCTGCCTTGCCGCCCTTGAATAGCGCATATACAAAGGATAGTGTGCAGGCACGGTTACAAGCTTCGGGCACTTTTTCATTGCCTGAGATACAGGCTCGCCTGTTTTTATCCCGTATAGCTTTGCTTTCTCGTTTTTTGCAAGTATTATACCGTGGCGCTTGCTCGTATCTCCGCACACGGCGACAGCCCTGCCGCGAAGCTCGGGAGAATTTGCACATTCAACAGAAGCAAAAAAGTTGTTGAGGTCCGAATGCAGTACTACTCTGCCCGCATTGATTCCGCCGCCGCAGGCATATTCCGGCCTCTGCGCACATATACTATTTTTACTCATATTATTGGTGGACATCACAGGGCGCCTCCGATTTGCGAAAATTTGTTCTTATTTATGATAACATATATTTTCCGCTTTGTCAAGAATAAATGTTCGTTTTTTCAAGGAAATTTTGTCGATTTTTACATTTTTGTGCCAATTTTTCAAAACTTTGTTCTTTTTAACGGCGTGACAAAGGCGCGTGTTACGAATTTTTGTTCTTGACAAAACGAGAGCTTTGTGATATAATGTAGGTGTTAAAGAACATTTGTTTGTAAATATCAGGAAAGGAGGAAAACTATTGGCAAGACTTATACCCAACAAAGTTACAGTGGAAAACGGACTTACCATAAACGAAAAGATTATTCCGTGGGGCGCTGTCTGGACAAAAAGCTACGGCAACTTTGCCGCAGGCACAAAGTACAAGGCAGACAGATATATGACCGGCGGAACAGGTAAGATTCTGGGAATTACCATTCACAATACCGAGGGCGTTGCCGACGCCGAAACCTACACGCGTGCCACCTACCCCAATCAGAATATGGGCAGCGCCCGTGTGCACTATTATGTCGACGACAAAGAGGCGTGGCAAAATCTGCTTGACAACGAAGTGGGATGGCACTCGGGGATGGGTAATTACAGCACCGGAAACGAATCATATATCGCAATTGAAATAATAATGAACGGAAGCGCGATATCCGACAACAACAAAGCACGCAGCAACGGTGCGCTGCTCTGCGCTATACTTATGAAGCGTCACGGACTTACAATCTCTGATGTTGTAACCCACTCGCACTGGAACAGCGCAAAAAAATGCCCTTTATATCTTATTGATGACTGGGGCGGATTTTTAAAGGAAGTTGAGGAAAAATACGCTATGATAACCGAGCAGGACAACATAGAAGCTCTCGTCAGCGCTCCGGACAACACGCCCGACGCCTATGCGGCAAAAGCGGTAAGCAAAGCAACGAGCAAGGGCATTATCAAGGGCGACGAGTCAGGCAATCTTATGCTTCACTCGGCTGTCTCGCGACAGGACCTTATGGTAATTCTCGAAAGACTCGGCGTTATATAAAAAAGTGGCCTCGCGAGAGGTCACTTTTTATTATTCTTATATTCAAAACAGTCTTTCGGCAAGCCTTACAAAATCGTCTGCAGACAGCGCCTCTCCTCTGATCTGCCCATTGCCTGTCATCTCGGCAATAAGCTCTGTCAGCGACTCCTTGTCCTTGTATTTTTCTCTTTCGAGTGTTGACAGTGTATTTGTGAGAGTTTTTCTTCTCATAGAAAAAGCTGCTTTTATTACCTTGCCTGCCTTTTTTATCTGCTCGGGCGCGTATTTCGAAGGGTTTGCAATACTTATCTTCACAACGCTTGAGTCGACCTTTGGCCTAGGATTAAAGTTTCCTGCCGAAACATCAAAGAGCTTTGACGCTGTGCCATAAAGATTGATAGCCGCAGTTATGGCACCGTAGTCGTCGCCGTTCGGCTTTGAACAGAGTCGCCTTGCGACTTCTTTTTGCACCATTACGGTGATATAAGAAAAGTCGTCATAGTCCTCAAGCAGCTTCATAATAACGGGCGTTGTGATATAATACGGCAGATTTGCACACACGCAGACAGGCAGCTTTCTGCCGTTATACTCACGCAGAGGCTCAAGGAGTTCGCCAAGGTCTACATCCATAATATCGGTGTTGATAACGCTCGCATTCGGGTAGTCGGCAAGTACTTCTTCAAGAATAGGTATGAGATTTTCATCAATCTCAACCGCGATAACCTTGCAGAAGCGCTTTGCAAGCTCTTTTGTGAGTATGCCGGCACCCGGGCCTATCTCAAGCACAAGATACTCGGCCCTACCCTGTCCGTCCTTTGGAGCGTCCTCAATATCGGCGCAGTTCTCGGCAATTCTCGACGGGATACGCACATCGGTCAGAAAATTCTGCCCGAACTTTTTCTGATGTGTAAAGTTATATTTTTCAAGTATGGAATTATCCGACATAGTCTTTCCTTTTTTATTAAAAAAGGCTGCCGCAAACAGACTGCGGCAGCCCAGTTTTTATATTAAATTATTCTTCTGTTGCAGAAACCTTGTACTTCTCGTAGTTCTTGAGCTTTGCGTCAATAAAGCTTGTTGTTCCAAGGAAAGTTGTTTCTGTCTTGGAAAGTTTTCCTGATGTTAAAGTAACATTGTTGATAAAGAACAAGGGAGCCGCAGGAGCCTGCTCTGCAAGGATTGCTTCTGCCTGCTTGTAGATCTCAAATCTTGCCTTTGCGTTCTTTGCAGTAAGAACACCCGCCATAAGAGTGTTATATTCTTCATTGTCAAAGCCTGTGATGTGCGGAGCTGACGGCTCAGCATCGTCATCAACCTCAACTACGCTGCCGCTGAAGTCTCTCGCAAAGGGAGCGAGAATTGAATATGCCTCGGCAGAAAGCGCTGTAAGGTCAAGTGCTATTACATCAAAATCACCTGTTGTAAGGGCATCCTCAAACGCCGATCTAACTGTGCTCTTTGTAGACTTTGTGAGAAGTGTCTCGACATTCACTCTGATACCGAGCTGCTTCCATACAGAAGCTACATAATCTGCAACCTCAGATTCCCATACTCTGTCTTTCTGAACCTTGATTGTAAGGCTGCCGCTTGTAACGCCTGCTTCCTTGAGAAGGCTCTTTGCCTGCTCGATATCGCCGGTCTTGGAAATAACATCCCCGGCCTGCTTTCTGTATATCTTGCTGTTGGCATTTCCGATAACACCTGTGGGAACAAAGCCTGTTGCGGCCTCAGCGCCTATCATAACCGTATCACCCTCAGAGCCATCGTAGCCACCGCTTGCAATTCTGGCAATTTCTTCTCTGTCGAGTGCTATAGAAAGCGCCTTTCTTACTCTTGCGTCAGACAAAAGCTCGTTATTTGCATTGAAGTAGTATGTGTATGCAGAGTGAGCGGGAACAGAATCTGTCTTTTTCTTGTAAGACTCATATCCTGCAGGCGAGAAGTCGCCGACAAAGAATTCCTCTGTATTCTCGTAGCTTGTAATCTGATCGTCAATGTTATTTGTGAAGTTGATGATGATTCTATACGGATTTACATACTTTGTAAAATCCTGGTCTGCGCCAAGGTTGCGGTAGTATGTAGAGCGTTCGAGAACTATGTTGTCGCTTGTATATGTTTTTACAACAAAAGGTCCGTTTGTAACAAGAGTGTTGATAGCATCCTCGCCTGCTCTTGTCTTCTTGGTTTCGATAGGCTGAGCCCAGTCGTCATGGCCTGATACATACGACTCACGCAAGGGTGTGAACACAGGACTTGCGAGTGTCTGAAGGAAGAACTCAACATCTGTAAAGCCCTCCTCAAAGATAATCTCAACCGTCTTGGAGTTAAGAGAAGAAAATCCTACATCGTCAATAGTAACAAGTCCCTGCTTTGCCTCCTGTGCATTGTAAATCGGGAAAAGAAGTGCTGCTGCAGGATTGCTGTTTTCGGGGGCAAGGAGTCTCTTCCAGGCATAAATAACATCATCTGCACTGACAGCGATACCGTCCGACCAGCTTGTGTTGCGGAGCTTGATAACGAGCTTCATAAGACCATCGCGCTCATCGAGCTCGTATTCCCAGTCACTTGCAAGGCCGTTCTTTGTAAGCTTGCCCTTGGAATCAAGTGTTGTAAGACTTTCGTATATAAGGCTGTAATACTTGAGCATATCAGAGTTGAAGTAAGCTCTGCTCGGGTCAAGGTCATAAGGGAAATCACCGATGTATGCGGTAATCTCAGCGCCCTTGTCAACCTCTTCATTCTCGTTTGTTCCGGAACAGCCTGCAAAAACACTTATCATACAAAGAGCCGCAAGCATCAACGCCAGTATTTTTTTCATGTTAGGTTATACCCTCCTGTGATATTATGGAAATGGTTGTAAACTACCGACGCACAGTGCCGGAGTCCATTCAAATACATCATATATTATAACATTGTTTTTCAAAATCTGCAAGCGAAATCCGAGATATTTTTTGAGAATTTGTCTTTTGCACAATTATATTTTGATTTGTTGTACAATTTGCATAAAAAACTCTCGGCAAAAATGGGTATAAAAGCCTGCGGAACGGTAAAAAATACTTGCAAAACATAATTATTTTTGCGGAGGCAGCTATGAAAAAAAACATTTTTGTCAAGGCAGCAAGCGTGATGTGCGTGCTAGTATTTCTCTTTTTGCTCACTGCAAGCGCTGCGACATACGATCTTTCGACAGGCCTTGATGTTCTGAAAAACAAGGTTGAAGTGAAGAAATGCGGAGTGATGAACACGACCATTTCTTTTTCAGAAGCAGACTTTGACAGAATCCTCGGAAAGCCCGAGTATATCAAAATCCTCACTCTCCCCGAGCGCACCTACGGCACGCTGAAGCTCGCAGGGACAGCGGTAAAGGAGGGCCAGACATTTACACGCGCAAGTCTTACTCAGCTCACCTTTGAGCCGACTCTCAATATGACAAGCACCGCAAGTTTTACTCTGTGCAATGCAGGCGACAAAAGCGGCAGCTACGGTGTGTGTACCATGTATGTTCTTGAGAGCATAAATCTTGCACCAAAAGCCTCGGAAAACAGCTTTGAAACACAGAAAAACATCTCGTGTAAGGGGTTTTTAAAGGCATACGACCCCGAGGAGGACGAAATAAGCTATGTCGTTTCCTCATCAGTACGCAACGGCACACTGCAGATTCAGGACGCTTCGGCAGGATGCTTTATTTATACTCCCAAAAAGGACTTTATCGGCAGGGACACATTTTCATACTATGTTGTTGACAAGTACGGCAACAAGTCAAAGACGGTGCGCGGTGTTATTCATGTTGTCGAGCGCGAGGCAGAAACGACATTTTATGACATGACAAACCACTGGGCGCACAACAGCGCGATAAAGCTCGTGGCAAGCGGACTCTTTGATGGTGAAATTATTGACGGCAAGCTCTGCTTCTGCCCTGACAAGGAGGTGTCACGAGGTGATTTTCTCGCCATGGCGATGATTACCGCAGGACTTGAGGAAAAGGTTGAAAGAGTATCTGTTACAAGCTTTTCCGACGACAGCGAAATCCCCTATAACATCAAAGGCTATGCCGAAACAGCTCTTAATATGGGTATTATAAACGGCTATCCCGACGGAGTCGGCGGAGTGCGATTTAAAAGCAGCGAGAGCATAACCAGAAGCGAGGCTTCGGTGATACTCGCAAGAATCCTCGGAACACCCGCTCCGTCGTATGCAAGAACATTTTCCGACTCGGATTCGGTTCCCGGATGGGCGCAGGAGTCGTTCTCCTCCCTCTGCCACAGCGGAATACTCTCGGGTACGGGATACGGCGAAATTCTACCCGAAAGCATCCTCACCCGCGCTCAGACTGCGGAAATTCTCAGCAATGTCAGCGACTATATTGAGCAGAGCAAAAAAGAAGAAAAAAGAACCATTTTCAATCTCTTTGGTCTACTGTAAGTGATAAAAGAGCAGACACTCTACCGTGTCTGCTCTTTTATTGTGAACTTATTTTTCATCTGTTCTCATTTCGAGGACTCTTTTTTCGTCGGCTGTGACATACGCGCTGTAATTTGTTTCGTATATTACAAAACCCGGCTTTGCACCCGAGGGCTTTTTGATATTGCGTATTTTTGTGTAGTCAACAGCCACATTCGGAATCTTTCTTCCACTTGAGTAGTAGGCGGCTATCATAGCGCATTCTGTAAAGTCAAGAGCGTCGGGCTCTGCATCTCCGCACAGCATAACGGTGTGCGAGCCGGGCATATTCTTCACATGGAACCAGTAGTCGTTCTTGCCTGCCTTTACCGTTGTGATATAGTCGTTCTGCAGATTGTTTTTGCCGCAAAGCACCTGCCAGCCTCCGCTTGTGACAAAGGTCATAGGCGAATAGGTCTTGCTCTGCTTTTGTCTTGTCTGCTTTTTGCCGTGTCCTGCACGCGAGAGCGACTCAAGCTTCTTGCCATAGCCGCTTGCAGAGAGTTCCTCTCTTATCTCGGCAATATCCTTTTCGGTCTGAGCCTTTGTAAGGCTTTCAAAAACAGTGTCAATATACGCAAGCTCCTGCATTGCCGACTCAAGCTGAATCTTCAGATTTTCCTCCGCAGATTTTAGCTTGTTGTATTTTTTATAATATTTCTGCGCATTCTGCGACGGGGTAAGATTTACCTCAAGCGAGATTTCAACCTCAGGCATATCTTCCTTTGAATAGTCAATAACCTTTACTGTCGTCATTCCCTTTTTGAGAAGATATATGCTTGAAGTTATAAGGTCACCGTAGCTGCGGTATTTATCCTTTTCTTTGCAGTCGGCAAGGTCCCGGCGCTGGAGCTCAGCTTTTTTGTTTATTCTTGCAGAGGCATTTGTAAGAAGCTTGAGAATGTCCTGCGATTTTTGTCTTATTCTGTCGGCAAGGTCTTTTTTGCCGTAGTACTCGTCAAGAAGCAGACTGAAGCTGTCGAGCTTTTTTGACACAGCAGAGCTGCCGTATTGAAAAATCTCGCAAAAGCTGTATTCAAGCACCTTACCCTGGCTGTCCAAGAGAATAGTGGGGACAAAATTGCCTTTTGAAACATTCCTGTATATTGCTTCAAAGTTGATAAAAAGATTGTTTGCATCAACCTCGCCAATATACGCCGCCGGGTGCTTTGCGGTGCGGAAAACTATCTCTCTTGCGATAAGCGGAGAAAGTCCAATATACGCAGACACAAGATACTTGTCGCACGGGTACTCCCCCGAGCAGGCTGCAGAGAATTCTTCAATCTTTGTGACAAACTCCTTCTTTGTTACGGTAAGCGGGTTTTCCTTACCGTCGGGAACAGGCAGCGCTTCATACGAAAAGCCGCAGAGAAGCGGTCTTTTTTCGTCAGAAAGTCCCTCGGAAAGCCTGAGTGCCGACACAACCTTGTTATCCTCGTTACAGAAAACAATATTGCTGTATCTTCCCGTTGTTTCAAGAATAAGATACTTATTTGTCTGGAATCCCAGCTCGTTGTACGCGCCTATCTCTATTCTCACCGCGCGCTCAAAGCCGAGCTGGGTAATGCTTTTTATTATGCCGCCAGACAAGTGCTTGCGAAGCAACATACAGAACATTGGGGGCGAGCTTGGATTTTCCTTTTCGATATTTGTAAGACCCAGTCTTGCAGAGCCTGCCTTTGCGCAGAGAAGAAGTCTGTATGTGTTTTTTGCGTTTTTGGATAAAATCACAATCTCGTCGCGTTCGGGCTGCTGTATCTTTTCAATTTTAGCACCCGAAAGCACATTATTAAGTTCTTTTACAACAGCTGCCGTAAGGCCAGCGTCAAATGGCATTTTTTGTTCTCCTAAAAATCTACATTAGTTGCATTCATAAGGGCAGGCTGAATCTGCCGTCATAACCTTTGCGTCAGGGAAAGCCGCCTCAAGCCGTGAGGCTATTTCGTAAATGACAGGGTTTTCGGTAAAATAGTGTCCTGCATCAAAAAGCGCAATGTCAAAAATTTTTGCGTCAACAAAGGAATTGTGCGAAAGGTCTGCCGTGATATATGCGTCGGCAACTCCCGCAGCATCGGGCAGAAAGTCTTTTCCTGCTCCTCCGAGCACAGCAACCTTTTCGATAATCTTATTCTCGGGAATATACGCTCTCATAGCGCCGCACGAGAGTCTTGCCTTTATGTAATCGGCAAACTCGCTCCCACCGACAGCACGCGGCAGTCTTCCCACTCTGCCGAAATCGTTCCTCTCGCCGCCAAAGCCGGAAATGTCGCAAAGCCCCAAAGTTTTTGTCAGCACATCGTTGACACCACCCTGCGCGCAATCGAGTCTTGTGTGATACGAAAGGACAGAAATTCCGTTTTCGATAAGCTTCTTTGCAACCTTATAGTCGTTGCCCGAAATTCTCTTGAGCCCTTTGAAAATATACGGATGATGAGTGACGATAAGCTGTGCTCCGACAGCCTTTGCCTCGTCACATATTTTTTCATTTATTTCAAGGCAAACAAGGATGTTTTTAACATTTTCGCTCAGATTTTCGCAGAGCATTACTCCGTCGTTATCCCACGGCTCGGAATATTCCTTTTTTGCCCATTCACTCATAAAGTTATCAATTTTTCTGATTTCAGGCATTTCTTTACACTCCGTTTTCTTTGATATACTCCTTCATTTCGGCAAGGAGCTGCGAGTCCTGTTCAAACTCTGCATCATCGACACCTGCGTCTTTTTTTGCAAGTATATTTTTTTGCAAAACAGCATATCTCTTGCGGAAATAGCCGAGAAAAATCTCGCTTTTTGTGTTAAGATTCTTTCTTCCGAAATAAAGCTCAATCAGACTCGATTTTCTGACAATTCCGTCAAAAACCGCAGATATTACAACATAGTACTTGCCTGCCTCGAGGACAAATCTTTCGTCAAGAATTCTATATCCAGAGTCAAGATAATTTCTTAGTATCTCAGGCTTTGTCTGAGGCTGGAGTACAAACTTGATTTTTTCTTTTTCCTTGCGTACAAAAGAGGCGTTTTGAAGAATGTCGCGTATGAGCTCGCCGCCCATACCCGCAATGATAACTCTGTTACACTGCACATCATCAAGTCCTTGCAGTCCGTCTGTTCTTACAACAGTGATTTTGTCCCGTATGCTCTTGGGACAGGAGGAAATATTATTTCTTGCAATTTCACACGGACCCTCGGCAATGTCGGTAGCGGTTATATGGCAAAAAGAGTCAAGCCCTGCGAGATATACCGGCAGCTTTGCGTGGTCTGTGCCGACATCGACGGCAAAGAGCTTGTCTTCCCTTTCTGACAAACGGGCGGCGGCAAATTCTGCCGCCGCCGATAACCGTTTCCCGATATTATTATTCTTCGGCAAGGTAGGCATTGAGCTTTCCGATAAGCTCGTCGGCGTTGGCGCCGTGCACCATACAAGCCTGCTCGATTGTTTCGCCTCTTGAGGCGGGGCAGCCAAGGCAGTGCATACCGATCTCAAGGAAGAACTTTGAGCAGTCCTTATCAAAATCGAGAATATCGCCGATTATTGTGTCTTTAGTTACAGTTTTCATGTTTTTTCCTCCGTTTCTTTTGGTTCGTAATATATTATATACAAAATTTCTTCATTTTTCAATGCTTTTTTTGATTTAACAAAAATTTTTACCGAAAATCCATTATTATTATATAATTAATGAAAAAACTATTTACTTTTTGAGTTTTAGATGGTATAATTGTATAGATATTTACAATTGGAGATTTATACCTATGATAATTTTGGGCATAGACCCCGGGTACGCCATTGTGGGTTTCGGTCTTATCGGCTACACAAAAGGCAGGTTTTCTGTTATAGAATACGGCTCAGTCACAACCCCTGCACATACAAAGACGGAGCTCAGGCTTGCCGAGATATACGATGGTATATGTGAGCTTTGCGAAAAGTACAAGCCCGACGCTTTATCAATAGAGGAGCTATTTTTCAACAGCAACGCCAAAACAGCCGTCAATGTGTGCCAGGCAAGAGGTGTTATACTTCTCGCGGCAACAAAATACCGCATACCGATATATGAGTACACCCCTCTGCAGATAAAGCAGTCTGTAACAGGCTACGGCAGAGCCGAAAAGCAGCAGGTTATCTCGATGGTGACAACCCTCTTATCACTCGACGCTCCGCCAAAACCCGACGACACGGCAGACGCTCTTGCGGCAGCTATCTGCCACGCATACAGCTCATCATCACTGCTGTTCGGAATGAAATAAAATCCAAGGAGAAAGATGTGTTTTACTACTTAAACGGAAAACTGACAATATTGAAGCCCGACGCTGCCGTCATCGACTGCGGAGGTGTCGGATATCTTCTTTCCATAAGTGCAACAACCTACCAGCGATTACTCAGAACTCACCCACTCTCGCCCGATGGCACTCCAGACGGCAAGGACGCTCTGCTTTACACATACTTTTGTGTGAGAGAAGACTCGCAGGAGCTTTTTGGCTTCTATGACGAGGAGGAGTGCACGGTGTTCAAGCTGCTTATAACAGTGTCTGGCATAGGTCCGAGAGGAGCTCTCTCGATACTGTCGGCGCTCACCCCCTCCGAGATTGCCATTGCCTGCTCAGAGGATGACGCAAAGGCGATAGCAAGAGCAAACGGTGTGGGACTTAAAACCGCACAAAAGGTAATAATCGAACTTAAGGACAAGATTGCAAACACCATATTCACATCAAGCAGTGCTCCAGCCGACGACAAGAGTGACACACGCTCGTCGATAGGCGCGGTAAACGATGCGATAAGCGCGCTTTCGGTACTCGGATACTCGAGAGCAGAAGCTGCAAGAGCTGTTAAGGAATGCGGAAACGGTACTACAGAAGAGCTCATACGCAAGGCTCTGCAAAAACTGATGAAATAAGAAAACGCGAAACTTGAAAAGGAGAAGCTCTCTTGATTAAAAGTACAAGAAACAACGATTACGACGAAACAGATTTCGACTTTGAAAGTCGGATTATAAGCTCGAGAGAAATGTCCGAGGACAGCGAGAGCGACTTTTCGCTCAGACCGAAAAGTCTTACCGAATATGTGGGGCAAGACCGCATAAAGGAGCGTCTTTCCATCTCCATGGAAGCAGCGAGAATGCGCGGAGACTGCCTTGACCATATTCTGCTTCACGGGCCACCCGGTCTCGGCAAGACCACTCTTTCGGCAATTATTGCGACCGAAATGGGTGTTGATATTAGAATCACCTCGGGACCTGCCATCGAAAAGCAGGGCGACCTTGCAGCGCTTCTTACCAACCTCAAGGAAAATGACATTCTCTTTATCGACGAAATACACCGTCTGCCAAGACAGGTTGAGGAAATTCTCTACCCTGCCATGGAGGACTTTAACCTTGATATTATTATGGGCAAAGGACCGTCTGCCAGAAGCATACGCCTGCCTCTGCCACATTTCACCCTGATAGGTGCTACAACAAGAGCGGGACAGCTCACATCTCCCTTGCGCGACAGATTCGGTATGCTCATGCGACTTGAGCTATACAACGAGCACGAGCTCGCCGACATTGTTACAAGAAGTGCGGGAATACTCGAGATTCCGATAGAACCAGACGGGGCACTCGAAATTGCTCGCCGCTCGAGAGGAACTCCGCGTATTGCAAACAGGCTGCTCAAGCGCGTGCGTGATTACGCACAGGTAAAGGGCAACGGCGTTATCGACAGCAAAACGGCAAACGATGCACTCAATATGCTCGAGATTGACTCGCTCGGTCTTGACTCGATTGACAGAAGAATGCTCGAGGCTATTATCAACTACTTCGGCGGAGGTCCTGTGGGACTTGAAACTCTGTCAGCTACAATCGGCGAGGAGTCAATAACCCTTGAGGATGTATATGAGCCGTATCTTCTGCAGCTCGGATTCTTAAACAGAACCCCCAGAGGCCGCTGTGCCACAATGCGCGCCTACGAGCATCTCGGTATCCCCTACACCGACAAG
>JAZNMZ010000016.1:0-10151 GCA_045580005.1 Eubacteriales bacterium
TTGATGGCGTTGAGAGAAAATACATAGAAGAAGTAGGTGCTATGAACATCTTCTTCAAGATCGACGGCAAGATTGTAACTCCTATGCTCAATGGCAGTATTCTTCCCGGTATCACAAGAAACTCTGTTATCACCCTCTGCAAGTCCTGGGGACTTGAGGTTGAAGAAAGACGCATAAGCGTCGACGAGCTTATCGAGGCTCAGAAGAGCGGCAAGCTCGAGGAATGCTTCGGCACAGGTACTGCGGCTGTTATCTCTCCTGTCGGCAAGCTCCGCTACATCGACGAGGTTATGACAATCGGCGACGGCGGTATCGGAAAGACAAGCCAGAAGATTTACGACACAGTCACAGGTATCCAGTGGGGTACGGGCGAGGACAAGTTCGGCTGGTCGGTTGTTGTTGACTGATGAGAAGAGTCACAATTTTTGCAGGTCACTACGGCAGCGGCAAAACAAACATTGCCGTAAACTATGCGATAGCTCTGCGCAAAAATCACGAGCGCGTCGCTCTTGCCGACCTTGATATAGTAAATCCCTATTTTCGCTCAAAGGACAGCGAAGATATGCTTGATATGCTCGGGATAAAGTTTATCTCCTCCGAGTATGCAAATTCAAATGTCGATGTTCCGGCACTTCCTGCCGAGGCATATGCCGTGACGCAGGACAGAGAGCTTTTCTCGGTCATTGATGTCGGCGGCGATGACAGAGGTGCTCTGGCACTTGGAAGATACGCTCCCGAAATACTGCGCGAGGACAATTACGAAATGCTCTTTGTAATAAACAAGTTCCGTCCTCTGACAAGAACGCCCGAGGCTGCTTATGAGATAATGAGAGAGGTCGAGAGCGCGGCAGGTATTTCTTTTACCGGTATTGTCAACAACTCAAACATCGGGGATGAAACAACAGCGCAGGATGTCCTTGACTCTTTGGAATTTGCAAAATCGGTATCCGGACTTTCGGGATTACCTGTTGTTATGACAACGGTTGACGAAAGGCTGTATGATATCCTCAAAGACAAAATTGATAATCTTATGCCCCTGAAGCTCTATATTCGACAATCATGGGCAAGAAAGGAATAAAAATGGCAAAGGTAACATTTAACGAAACGCTCTGCAAGGGCTGCGGTCTTTGTGTAGGCGCGTGTCCCAAGAAGCTTGTTGCTTTAAAAAACGAAATCAACTCCAAGGGTTATCACCCTGCAGGTGTTGAGGATATGGCATCATGTATCGGATGCGCTTTCTGTGCAACGATGTGCCCCGACTGTGTAATCACAGTTGAGAAATAATCTTGTTTATTTAGAAAGGAATAAGATAATGTCAGATAAAGTTTTGATGAAAGGTAACGAGGCTCTTGCTGAAGCTGCTATCATGGCAGGCTGCAGACACTACTTCGGCTACCCTATCACACCTCAGACAGAGGTTGCGGCATATATGTCAAAAAGAATGCCCAAAATCAACGGCACTTTTCTCCAGGCAGAAAGTGAAATTGCCGCTATAAATATGGTTATCGGTACAGCTTCCACAGGCAAGCGTGTTATGACCTCAAGCTCAAGCCCCGGAATCGCGCTCAAGAGCGAGGGGCTTTCATACCTTGCAGGTTGCGATCTTCCCGCTCTTATTATCAATGTGCAGAGAGGCGGCCCCGGACTCGGCGGCATTCAGCCCTCTCAGTCAGACTATTTCCACGCAACAAGAGGAGCAGGACATGGTGACTTCCATCTGCTTGTCCTCGCACCCGCTTCTGTTCAGGAAATGGTTAACCTCACATTCAAGGGCTTCGACCTTGCAGAAAAGTACAGAATGCCTGCAATGCTCCTCTCGGACGGCACAATGGGTCAGATGATGGAGCCTGTAAGCCTCGATATGGGCGAGGTAAGAGAGCACGACAAATCATGGGCTCTCACAGGTACAAAGTGCGAGCGTAAGCCTAATATTGTAAACTCGCTGTTTATCAAGCCCGAGGAGCTCGAGCAGCTCAACATAGAAAGATACGAGCGTTATAAGCTCATCGAAGAAAACGAGGTTATGTACGAGGAGTATATGATGGATGACGCAGAGATCTGTATCGTTGCTTTCGGTGTTGCTGCGCGCGTATCGCAGAACGCTATCGACAAGGCAAGAGCAAACGGCATCAAGGTAGGTATGATAAGACCTATCACTCTCTGGCCTTTCCCCAAGAAAGTTCTATGCGACGCTGCCGACAAGGTAAAGGCTTTCATCTCGGTTGAGCTTTCAATGGGCCAGATGATCGAGGATATCGAGCTTGCCACACGCTGCAAAAAGCCTGTAAGCCTTTGCAGCAGAGTAGGCGGTATGATACCTACAACAGATGATGTTATGAAATCCATCCTTGAAGCAGATAAAATCGGAGGTGCAAAATAATGAAAGTATTTACAAAGCCTCATGCACTCACAGACGCACCGCTGCACTACTGCCCCGGATGCACACACGGAATTATACACAGACTTGTTGCCGAGGTTATTGACGAGCTCGGTATCGAGGGCAGAACTATCGGCGTTGCGTCGGTTGGATGCTCTGTTTTCTCATACAACTACTTTAACTGCGACATGGTACAGGCGGCTCACGGCCGTGCTCCTGCTGTTGCAACAGGCGTTAAACGCTCAGACCCCAATAATATCGTATTTACATATCAGGGCGACGGTGACCTTGCAGCCATCGGCACTGCCGAAACTGTTCACTCTGCCGCAAGAGGCGAAAATATTACAATCATCTTTGTAAACAACGCTATCTACGGTATGACAGGAGGACAGATGGCTCCGACCACTTTGCCCGGCCAGATTACACAGACATCTCCATACGGACGAGATGTAAACACAGTTGGTTATCCCGTAAAGGTGTGCGAAATGCTCTCTCAGGTAGACGGCGCTACATACCTTGAGCGTGTTGCCGTAAACAATGTCAAGAATGTCAGAGCCGCAAAGGCTGCTATCAAAAAGGCTTTCACATACCAGACCGAGGGTAAGGGATTCTCTCTCATCGAGGTTCTCTCAACCTGCCCCACAAACTGGGGACTTGCACCCGAAAAGGCACTCGGCTGGCTCGAGGAAAATATGCTTCCTTACTATCCGCTCGGCGTATATAAGGATAAGTATGCACAAGGAGGCGACAAATAATGACACACGAAATTCTTATCGCAGGCTTCGGCGGTCAGGGTATTCTCTTCTCGGGAAAATTCCTTGCATACGAAGGTCTGCTTGAAAACAAAGAAGTTAGCTGGCTTCCCTCCTACGGACCTGAAATGCGCGGCGGTACCGCAAACTGCAGTATCATCATCAGCGACACAAAGGTAGGCTCTCCGATTGTCAACGACCCTAACATCCTCATCGCGATGAATCTTCCCTCTCTTGAGAAGTACGAGAACTCGGCAGTGCCCGGAGGCAAAATTTTTGTTGACAGCTCGCTTATCTCAAAGAAAGTAGAAAGAAGCGATGTTGAAGCTTTCTACATTCCCGCAACACAGCTTGCATCCGACAACAACCTTACAGGTCTTGCAAACATGATTATGATAGGCTACATGATAAAGCACACAGATGTTATGCCTTATGAAAATGTAGCGTCTGCTATGCAGAAGGTTGTTTCTGCAAAGAAGCAGAATCTCTTTGATCTCAACATGAAAGCTGTTGAAATCGGATACAACTACAAAGAAAACTAAGTTTGGAGAAAAATATGAACGAGCAGATTAAAGATATTGGTATGCGCTTATCCTTTATCCGACAGGACTGTGAGGTCCCTGCCGAAACAATGGCAGCAAAACTCGGTATCGGTATTGATGAATACAAGGCTTATGAGAGAGGCGAAAAAGACTTTTCTTTCAGCTTTCTTCTCAACGCCGCCGAAATTCTCGGAGTTGATGTGCTTGAGATTATAAGCGGCTCTTCCCCCACGCTTTCTATGTGCTGTATGGTAGAAAAGGGCAAAGGCTACTCTGTCAAGAGAGAAACAGGCTACGACTACAAGCACCTTGCATATACCTTTAAGAACAACAAAGCCGATCCCTTGCTTGTTACAAGTATCTGCGATGACAAACCTGCGCTTCTTCATGTACACGAGGGACAGGAATTCAATTATGTTTTATCCGGAAAGATTACATTTTATCTCGGCGATATTTCCTATGAGCTTGAAGCCGGCGACAGCGTTTATTTCGACTCTGGTATTCCGCACGCCCAGAAGTGCACGGGCGGCGAGCCTGCAAAGTGGCTTGCGGTAGTAATCAAAAACTAATCTTTAAAACGGAGAAGAAAAAATGCCCATTTATGAAAAATTTGTAGGAGCGCACCGCGACGATTTTATATCGCTCAAGGACGCTCAGAAGAATTATAAGCTAACCTGGAAAGACGACTTCAATTTTGCTTATGATGTAATCGACGAGCTCGGCAGAGAGAAGCCTGACAAGCTTGCGATGATCTGGGTTTCAAAAGGCGGGGAAGAAAAGAGATTTACTTTCCGCGATGTAATGCTTTGTTCAAACAAGGCTGCCAACTACTTCAAGTACCTCGGTATCCGAAAGGGTGACCCTGTACTTATGGTTATGAAAAGACACTATCTTTTCTGGTTTGCTATGCTCGGACTTCACAAGATCGGTGCGATTGCCGCCCAGGCGACCTTTATGCTCACCGCCAAGGACTATGTATACAGATGTAACAAGGCAGGCATAAAGTATGTTATCATGACAGGCGACGGCGACTGCACAGAGCAGTTTGACGGTGGTATTGATCAGTACGAAACAGTAAAGCTGAAACTCGTTCTCGGACACAAAAAGGCAGACGGCTGGCTTGATTTTGAAGACGGCTTTGCCGCTGCAAGCGACGAATGGCAGCGTCCTGAGGGCGAGAGCAATACCTGTGCAACAGACACAATGTTCTATGCTTTCACATCAGGCACAAGCGGATACCCCAAGATTGTCACTCACGACTTCAGATACCCTCTCGGTCATATTATGACAGGCGTGTTCTGGCACAGAGTTGTAGACGGCGGTCTGCACTTCACGATATCCGACACGGGCTGGATGAAGTCGCTCTGGGGCAAGTTCTACGGTCAGTGGTTCGGCGAAACAGCACTTTTTGTTTATGATTTTGACAAGTTTGACGCTGAAGATATTCTGAGCAAGCTCGAAAAATACAAGGTTACCACTTTCTGCGTGCCTCCGACGATGTACAGGATGCTTCTTCTTTGCGATGTAAGCAAGTACGACCTTTCTTCCATCGTTCACTGCTGTACGGCAGGCGAGGCGCTCAATCCAGAAATATTCAACAAGTGGAAGCAGGCGACAGGGCTCGAAATTCACGAGGGCTTCGGTCAGTCGGAAACTCCCGTATGCATCGCAACAATATACCCCTGGACTAAACCGGTTCCCGGCGCTATGGGGCTTCCTGTTCCTGGCTTTGATGTGCGTATTCTCGACGAAAACGGTGAGACCTGTCAGAACGGTACGAGCGGCGAGATATGTATAAGAGTTCTGAGTTCCGACAGACATCCCTGCGGGCTTATCAGGACATACAACCTTAACGCAGACGATACAGACCGCGCAATCTACGGCGGATTTTATCACACAGGCGATGTTGCCTACCGTGACGAGCTCGGCAACTTCAGATATATCGGTCGCAACGACGATGTTATCAAATCGTCGGGCTACCGCATCAGTCCCTTTGAGATTGAGAGCGTTATGATGGAGCACCCTGCAGTGCTTGAGGTTGCAATAACAGGTGTTCCCGATGCAGTTCGAGGCTTTGTTGTAAAGGCAACTGTTGTTCTCAACAAAGGCTTTGAGGGCTCGGACGAGCTTACAAAGGACATCCAGACTTATGTAAAGACCAATACCGCTCCCTACAAGTACCCGAGAATAATCGAGTATGTAAGCGAGCTTCCCAAGACTTTCAGCGGAAAGATCAAGCGTGTTGACATCCGCAATAAGGATAAGGAAAAAGCATAAAATATATGCGAAAAGAGCTGCTGCAGCAGCTCTTTTCACTGTTTAGAAAAAGTCAAAATCGTTTTTGTTCTGAGTCAAAATATTCATTGAAACAAAAAAGCACGGTACAATATAGGTAAATCAGTTGCAAGATGTCTGCACATTGTTCATTTTGCTAAATATTTTGTACAAAAAGCTAAATACAAAAATATTATATTGTGTTATAATCAAGATATCGAACAAGTCATATAGAATTTTTTATAGATAGTTTTACGAGGTATTTAACATGACAAGAAAGCCGATAACCGCAATTATTGTCGGTGCAGGTCACCGCTCAATGATATATGCGTCTCTCGCGCTTACACATCCCGAAATGCTGAAAATTGTCGGCGTTGCCGACCCCAATCCCACAAGGCGCAATCTTGTGAGAGAAACATTCGGTTTCTCGGGCGATATGTGCTTTTCGAGCGCAGACGAGCTGGCAAAAAAGGGCAAGCTCGCCGACGCGATTATCAACGGCACAATGGACAGACAGCATGTTGCCACATCTATTCCTTTGCTTAATGCCGGCTACGATATGCTTCTTGAAAAGCCTTTTGCCGTAAACGAGCACGAGGCGGCTGAGCTTCTAGACTGTGTCAGAAAGAACAAGTCCAAGGTTATGATATGCCATGTTCTCCGTTACACCCCCTTTTACTACGGTATAAAGGAGCGTATTGTGCGCGGTGAAATCGGCGATATTATCAACATTCAGATGTCCGAGCATGTGAGCTACCGACACCTTGCCACAGCATATGTCAGAGGCAAGTGGGCAAACCAGCAAAAGAGCGGCACCACAATGCTTCTTGCAAAAAGCTGCCACGATATGGATCTTATGATGTGGCTTATGGACGAAACAGAACCCGACAGAATTTCCTCTTTCGGCGGCAAATATCAGTTTGTTCCCGAAAACGCTCCCGAGGGAGCGGGAGAAGTCTGCATGAGAGACTGCCCGCATGTTGATACCTGTCCTTACTCTACCAAAAAGATATACATAGAGCGTCCCGACCACTGGAATGTATATGTCTGGGAGGGGCTTGAACACATCGACAATCCCTCTCTTGAGGACAAGATTGCTCTTATGAAAAGCGACTCGCCTTACGCGCGCTGTATCTACAAGTGCGACAACGACATAGCAGATCGGCAGTCGGTGCTTGTCACCTTCAAATCTGGCGCGACAGGCACGCACAATATGATAGGCGGTTCATCAAAGTCGATGAGAAAAATACATATTATCGGCACAAAGGGTGAGATTTACGGAACAAGTGAGGACTCTCAGTTCACAGTCCTCAAAATGAATCCACTCACAGACTCTGGCAACGGCGAATGTGATATTGAAATTGTCAACACCAAAAAGCCGGGTGAAAAGTCAGGTCCTTTTGGAAGCCGCAGCGGCGACAGAAAGCTGACAATGGACTTTGTAAACTTCGTAAGAGGCGAGGAAACAAGCCTTGCCTGCACATCAATTTTTGACTCTATGGTAGGACACATGAGCGTTTATTATTCTGACAGCTCCATGCTCCACGAGAGAACTGTTGATGTTCTTCTTGATGATTACAGAGAGAATATATAAAGTAAAATCCCCCGAATGGGGGATTTTTTGTTGTGCTTTTATCCGAGCAGCACATCCGACACGAGCATTATACAAAAGCCTGCAAGGAGTGCGTAGGTTGCCCCTCGCTCGCTGCCGTGAGCGTGCGTTTCTGGTATCATCTCATCGCTTATTACATACAGCATTGTTCCGCCTGCAAAGCTGAGTGCAAATGGCAGTATTGCCGAAGCAACGCTTACCGCAAAATATCCTATAAGTGTTCCCACCACCTCAACAAGACCCGTAATCATAGCGCACACAAAGGTTCTTGACGGCGCGACTCCTGCCGCAAGCATAGGTGCTATTATTACCATACCCTCAGGTATATTCTGCAGTGCGATGCCGCCTGCAATGAGCAGAGCCTGCGAAACATCTCCCGAGCCGAATCCCACACCTGCCGCAATTCCCTCAGGTAGGTTATGTATTGCAATAGCGGTAACAAAAAGGAGAACTTTGCTGAGATTAGCATTGTGGTGCGCCTCTATATCAGCTCCCATCATCTTGTGCAGGTGGGGCACGAGCTTGTCTATAAGATTAAGACAGAGTGCTCCTGCAAAAATACCGAGCACTGTGGTGGCAAGTCCATATTTCCCGCCATATTCTACCGACGGGATTATAAGTCCGAGCACCGCTGCTGCGAGCATTACGCCTGCCGCAAACGAAAGTATAATATCCGAGAAACGGTGTGACAGCTTTTTAAACATAAAGCCGATAATTGATCCGATAACCGTCGCTCCCCCGACTCCGATTGCAGTGAGTAACACAAGTTCCATAATCTACCTCCGCAAAAGTATTTCTATAAGATATTATATCGCAAAAATTATAATAAATCAACAGTGATATAATACCCATACATCAAAAGTGAAAAGCTGCACCCGCCTTTCTTTGCTTACAGTTTGACAAAAATATTTTAGTATGGTATAATACTCACATAAAGCCTTGCATTGTAAGTCTTTGGGCTGCGCCCTGCTGTGCTTTCGCACAGTTGTGATATTGACGGCTTCGCAAAATGCCCTTGCAAGCAAGCATTTTGGCTTCATGGTATAATACTGAAGTAAAACAATATAGATACGGAGGTGCGGATGTGATAATAAAAGAGTCTGCCGAGAATTATCTTGAGGCAGTGCTGATGATAAAAAAGCAAAAAGGTTTTGTTCGCAGTATTGATGTCGCAAACGAGCTTGGTTTTTCTAAACCCAGTGTTTCTGTCGCCATGAAAAACTTCCGCGAAGAAGGCTATATAAATATGGATCAGGACGGCTATATATCGCTCACCGAAAAAGGAACGGCTGTTGCAGAGCGTGTATACGAGCGTCATCAGCTCATTGCAAAAATCCTCATGCACCTTGGCGTTGACAAGGACACAGCTTATGAGGACAGCTGCAAAATTGAACACTATCTCAGTGAAAAAACCTTTGAAAAAATCAAAGAATATTCCGAAAAATACATTAAGGACTAAAGGCACACAGCAGACACTGTGTGTTTTCTTTTTGCCTTTAAATGTCACAGCGCGCAACACCAGCATATTATGTAACAGCGTATTATAAAAGGTCAAGTCATATAATATGCTGACATTTTACAGAAAGTTGTGATAAACAAAGTGAACAATTTCAACAACTCTGCAGCAGGCAATAACCGCTGCTGCAGGAGCTTTAATGCAAACGGCTGTGTAGCGGGCAATAACAACCAGGGTAACTCAAATTGCAACGGCGCAGGCTCTAACTGTATGTGTTGTAACGGTTCCGGCAACTCCTGCTGCAACAATAACTGCTCGTGTCAGCAGTGTTGCTGTTGCTCGGGTCCGGCAGGACCACAAGGTCCCGTGGGGCCTCAGGGGCCACAGGGTCCTCAGGGCGAAACAGGCGCAACAGGTCCTCAAGGTCCTCAGGGTCCTCAGGGTCAAACCGGTGCAACAGGACCACAGGGACCACAGGGACCGCAAGGACCACAGGGTGAGCCCGGAGCATCGGGCGGCATACTCGGCTATGCTGACTTTTATGCAGTGATGCCATCCGACAACCCCTCACCGATTGCCGCGGGCGAAGATGTTGAGTTTCCGCGCAACGGCGTGATAAGATCAACTTCGATAGGCAGAACGGGTGACAGCAGCTTCATCCTTACAGAGCCCGGCGATTATCTTGTACAATTTCTTGTCAGTGTAACAGAGTCGGGACAGCTTGTCCTGACGCTAAACGATGACGAGCTGCCCTACACTGTTGTTGGACGCTCGGCAGGAACAAGCCAGCTCGCTGGACTTGCGATTGTAAATGTAACACAGGAAAATTCCATTCTCACAGTACGAAATCCAGCTGGAATATCCTCAACACTCACAATCACCCCGAGCGCAGGAGGAACAGAGCCTGTCTCTGCTCATCTTGTAATTCTGAGACTCAGATAAAAAAACGAGCCTTGCGCAAAAGCGTAAGGCTCTGTTCCTTATTACTTATTACTTCAAATCGACAAGCTCGATTTGAAGGGAATAGTGAAGGGGTAAAAAGTAAAATCGACAAGACTCATAACGAACCTTGTCGATTTTGGTGCGGATGATGGGACTTGAACCCATATGGAGTGCTCCACACGCCCCTCAAACGTGC
>JAZNMZ010000017.1:0-3985 GCA_045580005.1 Eubacteriales bacterium
ATTAATTACAGGTGCATCACATACAGGTAAAACTGTTTTGGCACAGAAATTACTTGAAAAATATAAATATCCTTATCTGTCAATAGACCATTTGAAAATGGGATTGATTCGTAGCAAACAAACTGACCTTACGCCTATGAGCGAGGATGCAGAACTTACAAAGTATTTATGGCCTATTGTTCGTGAAATAATTAAAACTGCTATAGAAAATAATCAGAATTTGATTGTAGAGGGATGTTATATTCCTTTTAATTGGGAAAAAGATTTTGAAAATGACTATCTTAAAAATATCAAATATTACTGTCTTGTAATGAGCCAAAACTATATCAAGAATCATTTCGATGATATAATAAAGTATGCAAATGTGATCGAAAATCGTTTGAACGATGAAGATTGCACAATGGAATATGCTATTAAGGAAAACGGTTTAATTTTGGAACTGGCAGAAAAATATAATGTTAATTATATATTTATTGATAATGAATATAGTGTAAATGTTGATTTAGAGTATTAACACCTCATCAGTCACTTCGTGACAGCTTCCCCTCGAGGGGAAGCCTTTCGGAATAACATATTAATTGGTAAGTTAATCGGCACTTTTAAAAATGCCGATAAAAAGTGCCGACAAACTATTAATTTTTTGTCCCTAACTTGACAGAATCATATGAAGATTGTCGAATATTGTAGAAAGGAGAAAACTGAAATGAAAAACTTAGAGGAATGGAGTAAACGCTATAATGCATTAGAGAGAACAGAAGAATTATTTTGGTGTTGCTTCCAATCATACAAAGAAGAAGAACCTGAAGAGTTTTCAGAAATCTTTCCAAAAGGAAAAACAAATGTAAGAATAGAATTTGAAAAAATAGTTCACGAAGTAATGTTGCCAGATTACGACCAAGAATTTATATCAATATATTTAAATATATTTGTAGATGACCATAATGTAGGCTGGTTCAAAAATATGCTGTTAAAGGATGGTACTGATTTCGACGAATTCTTTGTGATTGAATAAATTTTTGGTTTTAACTTAATATGAACTGCTACGGCAAAACATTGGCATCCAGATTATACAGTCTTTATATAAAGAATATCGAATATTGTAGAAAGGCGGAAACATAATGAAGTATTTTGTTTTTGACAGAGATAGAAATGGAACATGTTATCATGAGTTTTATAAAGGAAAATGGGATGAAAGAACATTTTGGAAACCAGACTCATTATGTCTTGAGGATGATATTTTGTCTGACAATATTGACTTTATAGAAGCAATAAGGGAAGTGGTTCCTGATTATGATCCATATGGTGTTACAGAGATCTCTGCTAAACAGTGGGACGAAATCGGAGGTTTCATTATCAACAAAAATAGTAGTTCAATAGCATTGTATCAAGAGGCAGATAGATGGTTAAAGAAAGTTTTTCAAGAGCATGATTGTTTCACTATTTTAGGAATATAATTTTTGTTCCTAACTATACACGAACTCTAGCCCGAAAAGGCTTGCATCGAAACCTTATATGTCGAATTTAATAATTTCAAACAAAGCTAATATTATAAGGAGATAAAGATGGACTTTCAAGATTTAATTACAGAGAGATATTCGGTGAGAAAATTCAAAACCGAACATTTGCAGCAGGACATAATTAATAAAATAATTGAATCAGGTCACAAGGCGCCGACTGGGTGTAACTATCAGCCCCAGAGAATACTTGTAATAAATACAGAAGAATCCTTGCAAAAGCTATATAAATGCACCAAATGTCATTTTAATGCGCCGACAGCTATGCTGGTTTGCTATAATCAGGACGAAAGCTGGAAAAGACCGTATGACGGAGCACTGTCAGCACCCATTGACGCTGTAATCGTGACAACACACATGATGCTTGCGGCTCATGACATGGGTGTTGGTTCTTGCTGGGTTATGCATTTTGATCCGTATGCAGTGTGTGAAGCATTTAATATTCCCGAAAACATCAAGCCATGCGCACTTCTTGTTATGGGATATCCTACAGATGATGCAAAACCGCTCAGCTTACACTCTGAGTCCCGTCCGTTGAGCGATGTTGTATTCTACGATACTTTTTAAGAGGAGAAATATATGAAAGCATTAATTACAGGGGCAAGCTCGGGTCTTGGCCGCGATATGGCGCGTATTCTCTCAAAGATGGGGTACGATATTATCGCCGTTGCAAGACGCAAGGAGCGCCTTAACGAGCTTAAATGTGAACTTAAGACAAATGTCGAAACAGTAGTATGCGATGTAACCGATATGTCGCAATGTATGGAACTTGCAAAGTACGCACCGGAAATAGATGTATTTATAAACAACGCAGGCTTTGGCGTTTTCGGAGACTTTTGCACAACAAGTCTTGATGACGAGCTTACTATGCTTGATACAAATGTCAGGGCAGTGCATATTCTAACAAAGCTCTTTGCAACAGAATTCAAAAAACGCAATAGCGGATATATTCTGAATGTAGCTTCTCTTGCAGCTTTCTTTCCGGGACCGCGCTTCGGAGCATACTATGCTTCTAAGTCGTATGTTTTGCGCATATCACAGGCTCTTTCTGAGGAGCTGCGGCGCGACGGTAGCAGAGTTAAAATCAGCGTGCTTTGCCCTGGACCTGTCAACACCGAATTTAGCGATGTTGCAGGGGTTTCTTTTGGAACAGGAAAGGAAAAGTATGCAAAAAGCTTTGTGCTTGACAGCGCATATGTTGCCCAGTATGCCATTCGAAAGATGTTTTCTGGCAAGCAGATTATTGTTCCCGGCAGTCTTATGAAGGCAGGAGTCTTTGTGCGCAGGCTTGTCACGGACAAGTTTCTTGCAAAAATGATATACATACTGCAAAGCAAAAAAATCATATCTAAGGATCATGCAAAATAATTTCAAAAGGTGTTGACAAATTTGATTCTATGTAATATAATTATTTATTATTTGTAAGAAAGAGGGATTTTTTTGAATAAGAAGTACAGAGTAGGCATTATAGGCGCGACAGGTATGGTCGGTCAGAGATTCATCACACTTCTTCACGATCATCCGTGGTTTGATATTTCTGTTCTCGCGGCAAGCGCGCGTTCTGCCGGCAAGACATACTCCGAGGCTGTCGGTGAGCGTTGGAAACTTGTAGAACCAATGCCCGAAAAAGTTAAAAACATGATAGTATACGACGCAGCAGATGTACAAACCGTTTCTTCTATGTGCGATTTCACATTCTGTGCTGTTGATATGAAAAAAGACGAAATCAAGGCTCTTGAGGAAGCATACGCAAAAGCGGAGACACCTGTTGTTTCCAATAACTCAGCTAACAGAGGGGCATCTGATGTTCCTATGGTTATACCTGAGATTAACCATTCTCATCTCGAAGTGATCGAAGCACAGAAGAAGCGCCTCGGCACAAAGGGCGGTTTTATCGCTGTAAAGCCCAACTGCTCTATCCAGAGTTATGTTCCCATGCTTACGCCTCTTCGCAAGTTTGGAATCAAAGAAGTGGTTGTTACTACATATCAGGCAATTTCAGGCGCGGGCAAAACTTTCCGTGAGTGGCCCGAGATGATTGACAATGTTATTCCTTTTATTGGCGGCGAGGAAGAAAAGAGCGAAAAGGAACCCCTCAAGATTTGGGGCGATGTTATAAACGGCGAGGTTGTAAGTGCAAAAACTCCCATTATCACTACACAGTGTATCCGTGTTCCTGTTACAGACGGCCATACAGCAGCTGTTTTTGTTAAGTTTGAAAATAAACCCTCAAAGGAAGAAATCCTTGCTGCGTGGGACAGCTTCCAGGGCCCCCCTCAGGAACTTAAGCTCCCTCATGCTCCTGAGAAGTTTATCACATACTTTGAAGAAGATAACAGACCTCAGTGCAATCTCGACAGAGACATCTACGGCGGTATGGGTGTAAGCTGTGGCAGACTGCGTGAGGACGCACTTTATGACTACAAGTTCGTAGGTCTTTCACATAATACATTAAGAGGTGCAGCAGGCGG
>JAZNMZ010000018.1:0-8413 GCA_045580005.1 Eubacteriales bacterium
TGAAGTTCACACCGTCACCCCCTTTGATTTCTTCACTTTATATTATATAAAAACAGGAATATCTTGTCAATCGGCATAATAACTGTATTTTCAACAGGTTTTATAAAACTTTACAGATGAATTATAAAATGTCTGCTATCGGTTATAAAAGGGATTGTCTGAAATTATAAAAAGGCAGTGGTAGATTTATAAAATAGCGGAATAGGTTTTATAAAACATCTGCAATCTTTTATAAAAAAGTAAGCATTTATTAAAATCCGTTTTATAAAAAAACAAGGAACTTTTATAAAACTTTTGATATATTTTATAAAAGTTCCGATATTATTTATAAATCACAAAAATCTGCCATACCACGAACTATGCATAAATATGGACATATATAAGATGAGTTCGTTGCGAGATTTCAACATTTTAGTCCATTCCATTCAAAAATGAGTTAGAAGCGCAAAGAGCAAAAGCACCCGTACGGGTGCTTTTTTATGTGTCAGCCTCTGTAGTGGTAATCTCTGTCAAGGTCACGAGGAATTGCCGCTCCTTTTGTTGCAGTGATTTTTCCGCAGGCAATCTTTTCACCGGCATTTCCTGACGGCTGTGTCGAGAAATCATCGGGTGCCGAGTGAAGTATTATCACCTTGCCGAGAACTTCGCTAATTATAAATCTGTTGGTATAAAAAACACTCAGTCCCACACCGTCGGCACCGAAAATCGGCGGAAGATCACCGGGATGGCGCGGATGGGGAAGACCGCCCGGGTTGTAGTGCTGTCCTGACTCGGGAAAATCGGCTGTTGCTCCGCAGGAGACGCCGTCGTGTATATGAAAACCGAAAATGTTAGTTTCTGTCTGCGGAAGTCCCGTAAAATACGCAGACACAAGCACGCGTCCTGCATCCTGATAAAAATCCACTCTGCCCCTTATGTCAGGATAACTGTCGGAGCCTGTAAGCTCGGCATACGCCACAGGTCTTTCATCTTCTAAAATATCAAGTATTCTTTCTGTCATACATTCACCTTTTTGTTATGATTTTCACTTTTATTATATTAAAAAAGGCAAATAAGTGTGAATGGCCTTACAGTAAATTGAGTACTCTGCTTGCAAACTGCACCCATAGCGGCATGGTTGCACAGGCAAAAAGATTTGATACAAGCGCAAGGCCTGCACCGAGCCTGCAGTCCTTGCCTGCAAATTTTGGAAATACAACAGTATTAAGACCGCAGGGCAGGGCACAGTATAAGAGCAGATTTAGAGCTACCGTTTTCGGAACGATAAAAACAGCAAGAGAAATAATCGCGGGAACGATAATAAGCCTTGCAGCAGTGATGATATATACTTTTATGTTTCCGATAAGCCGAAGCATCTTGAACTCTGATATTGCAAGACCGGTAAGTAGCATACTCACAGGTGCCATACATGCCGAGGAAGCCTCAAGAATGCTTGCGGCAATATCGGGAATAGCAATTCCCGAAAGGCCGAAAATACAGCCAATGACTATTGCAATAAGAGGCGGGTTAGCAAGTTTTTTAAATCCGCCTTTTGATCCTGTAAGCTTGCCGAAGGCATATGTGTATATATAAAAAGAAAAGGGAATTGTAAAAAACGCAAAATCAAGCAGTGCATCTTCCCCCAGACTTGCCGCAACAAGAGCGTATCCCATGTAGCCGTAGTTTGTAATTACTGTTGAATATCTGAAAACTTCTTTATCGTAAGCGTCTTTCAAAGTAAGCTTCGAAAAGAGCGTTCCCAATAAATGCAAAGCGATGATGCTTATTGAAGAGAACAACAGGAGTATGTAGTTTTCTTTTATGTATGCTACCGTAAACTTTTCTGAAAAAGTCAAAAAGTTCATACACGGCAGGAAAAGGTATACCTCAAGGCTCGACAGAACACCTGCGTCGCTAGATTTCAGCTTTCCGCTCTTGCCGAGAATAAGTCCCACAAGAATGAAAGCAAACAGCATTAATATTTGATTGAACAATATGTTTCTCCTTTGAGTTAAGCTTCTTTATATCTTTGTGTTAGTATACACTAAAACACTGTTTCTGTCAACAAAAGGGGAAGAGAAAAGGTCTTTCTGTCTTGACGGGAACATGATTTTTGTGCAAATTTGTACATATATTTATCATATTTGGATTTGTTTATTTGAATAAAAAATGCTAAATACATATAAAGTATTTGTATGTATAATGTAGATATACATATGGTACTACGGAGGAAGTGTATGAACAAGGTATTTATAAAGGCACTCTGCCTTTTTCTGTCTGCTGTTATGCTCATATCTTTGTGCTCTGTAATAGTTTTTGCACAGGAAGCAGAGCTTTCACAGGCGCAGACAGACGGTGTTTATGTGTCACATAAGAACGGTGATGACGAAACGGGCAACGGATCGGAAGATAATCCTTATAAGACTCTTTCGAAAGCAAGAGCGTCTTTGGGAAATCTTTCGAAGATTTATATTGTGGATGCTGAGTATACTGTCACAGCAGGAACAGCTCCAGATATGCTTACCTGGGATCCGGGAAGTGAGCATTCGAACACAATTACTTATGTCGGTGTTGACCCTGACGGTAAGTCAGGTATCTCGGCAGGAGGATTCAATTTTCAGCTCAAGGGTCCGTCCAGGTTTGAAAACCTCACTGTTGTAACGGGCTACAATACCAATGACAGCTGGGATTTCTTTGTCGGCGCCGGTAACGGCGACTCGGGCGCTTTGAGAGGCCTTATCTTTTCGCTCGATGGCGTTAGGTTTATTTATGTTAGGAACGGAAAAACCTACACACAGGACAGCCCTGCCGCTGTTTATGATAAGCTTGTTCCGTCGCCCTATGGCTGGTGGGGCTCTATGAGTTTTGATTTTGCAAATGGTAGCTATGGTACGCTCAATCTTTCGGGCCACGATATTGGAGGTGCGGGAGGCGGCGCGACAGGTACTGTGAATGTTGACAATGCAACTCTCGGAAGTATCAATATCGCACGCGGAACACAGACCTCGCAGCTTACAGCACTTAATATTTATCTTGATAACAACTCGGTAATAACAGACGGGCTGACACTTACATCAACATCCGAGACCTGCTCTATTGGAACACTTAATATTCTTGCGACAGGCGGATCTTCGGCTCCTTATATCAGTGATGAGGTTAAGAGTATTACAACCGATATGTGGATTGTTAAGGCAGACGGAAGCCTTTCGGCAACATCGGCTCCGGGCACATATTCTGTCCCCTCGGGCAGCACAGCATACTACTACAAAGATGAAAAGACTGTAAAATACGCGCAGGGTACACTCACTCTTGCGACAGGTACATACGATATCAAGGTTACAGACACTTTCTCAGAGCAGCTCCTCACAACGCCTGCCGCTCCCAAAGGGCAGAAGTTTGACGGATGGCTTGACGACGGAAACGGTACATTGTCTGCAAAGTTTATCGAGGATGATACTGCGCAGGTTGCATACCTCAGCACAGACGGCGTAATTGATGGCTTTGACGGAACAGTTTATACTACATTCGATACTGCACTCATGCAGATTGGTACCAACGGCGGCACAATCTATGTCGAGGGCAGTGTGGTTCTACCGACAGTGCCTGTAAGCTCCGGAATTAACGGCACAGTTACCGTCAAGGGCTTCGGCAATATTGCCGCAGGCAACAAGGTCGAATTCAAAAACGACATAAAATCTTTCCTCCCCAAAGGTGATTTTGTATTTGACAATATCACAGTAAAGCATCAGGATGGCTCAACAACCGAGGACTGGATATTCCCCAACGGCGGAAGTATCACTTTCGGCGCAGGATGTGCCTATGAGCACGGCTACCGAGCAGACCGCGACCAGGATCTTAAGATGTATATCGGATCATATTACGGGGCATCGGGCGGTACGGTAAATTTTAATTCCGCAAATGTTCAGTACGAGAGAGTTGCAGCTCTCGGCGGATATATCGGCGGCACAAGCTCAAGCTTTACAACAAACGGTGATGTGATATACAACCTCAACGCAGGTAAAATCGACGGCGTGTACGGCGGTATGTTCAATAGTTCCACAGGCTCTGCCACACTCAACGGCGATGTATACTTCAATTTTAACGGTGCGACTGTTATTTCGAATTACGGAATGTCACTTGGAAGCTATATGAGCGGAACTGTCAACGGCAATATCTTTTTCAACATAAACGGCGGTGAGCTTAATACAAGCATAGTATTCGGCTCGATGTATAATTTTAACGACGATATTACAGCGTACGGCAATATGGTACTTACCGTAAATGCCGAAAAGATAGCCGAAAGTGGTGATACGCTTGCACTTACTGTTGCAAACGGCAATCTCCCTACAAGAGCGGGCGACAGATATGTTATTATAAATCATATAGACAAGCTTAACTCAAACGATAAAGCTTCTGTGAGCGTATCTGTGAGCGACCTTGATTACTATATCACAACACGGGGCGGCAGCATTGCTCCCGTGTTTGCAAAGTCTGTGTCGGGCAATGTGGGAACGCTTCTCGGATTTGAGGCGACAGCTGATATTGACGGATATGTTCCCTCAGTGAACGGACTTGCACTCAGCAAGAATGACACGGGCTATTATGTGATAGAAAGCTCGTCGGTGCTTCAGACTGTTGTCTTTGCAGACAGATCTGCACTTGCTTGCTCGGTTACACTGGAATCGGGTCTTTCGGGACAGGACGATGTTTTTTGTGAATGCTCAAACGGCGAAATTTATACGCTTCCTGCCTGTCCGTTTACCCCTATGGACGGATATATCTTTGCAGGGTGGCAGCATAACGGAACTATCTATCATGAGACAGATTCTTTTACTGTAGCCGGTGATATGATCTTTGCTGCAACATATATCCCCGAGGGATCTGAGAACTACTTCTTTGTCAGCGAGCATGGCTCTGACGACGGCGACGGAAGAACTCTTGCCACCTCTTTTGCAACAGTAAAGAGGGCGGTGCAGGCAGTATCGGCTTCGAACTGCGAGATAGCAACAATACATCTCGACGGCACATTCGGATACACCGATGTTGGCTCACACGCAAAAGAAATTACATACCGCGGCGGCACACTTTCGGGAGATATAGTTCTCTCTGGCGACAGCGTGTTTGACGGCGTGACATTTGATGCAAACACTGTTATCACAAACGGCAATTCTGCAGTATTTAAAGCAAATATTATAACAGGCGAGAATGTTTGCCTTATACTTGGTAACAATTCTGCCAATACTGAAGATAATAAGGCAATGCTTTACGGCGGCAGCTTTGCAGCTCTTAGTCTTGCTGACGCTTACACCACAGATACATTTATCGGCATATATGGTGCAGACATTGCAAATCTCACTCTCGGCTCAGAAAAAACGGCACAGAATGTTGCCATAGAATATTTTTCGGGAACAGTGCGTACTGTTAACACAGGTGCAAACCCTGCCACAGGCAAGATTGCAGTACATACTCTCGAGCAGTCACTCGGCTTGTCGCAAAGCTATTTCCCGGAGGCACAGCTTGTTTGCGTACAGAATATGACAAGCGTGGATGTTTCATTGACATCTGGCGGCAAGCTTACTTGCGCCGACAACGCGTTGTATGCTGTGGGTGAAGATTGGTACTACTCGGTAGATGGTGTACTCACACCCGATGCGGGCTTCTACAAGCTCTATTCCGCTTCGGGTGAGGGAATAGAGTATCTGCCTTATCCTGTGGCACCCGACGGAAAGTACTTCTCATCGTGGCAGGAAATGGGCAATGGTCACCTCAAGCCGATATTCACAGACGAAAAGACAATAAATCCTTATTATGTATCAGAGAACGGCTCGGACGACAACGCAGGGACTTCAACTCTTGCATCTTTCAAGACTCTCACTGCAGCAGTAAATGCCATAGGCAAAAAAGCAGACGGAAAGATATACATCATGGACACCGTCTACTGGAGCGAAAGTGCATCGGTATGTAATGTTCCCACTTACAGCGGAACAATCATATTTGAGGGTCTTGATCCCGACAAGGTTTCAACACAGATAATCGACTATTCGCGCCAGTCGGTAGTGAATGGAGAAACAGCAGGACTCCAGCTCAAGGGTAATGCCACATTTAAAAACCTCTCGTTCAGAGCCCACCAGTGGAAAGGATTTTATACTTTTGGGTATAATCTGCGTTTTGAGGGCAAGATAGGCTATATCCCGGGCACAATCGGCAATCCAATACACACAATCACAGCAGGCGGATATTATGCAGGAGCTTCGAGCTCAAGCATTTACCTCGGTGCTGAATGCAGTGTCGGAACGGTTTCTCTTGGTCAGAATAACTATGTAACCATCGGCGGCAAAACAAGCCTGACAATCGACGGTGCTGATGTTGGCTCTGTTATCGTCGGCGGTACGGGAGCCGACCTTAATGATGTCGAGATAGTATTTGTTGGCGGCTCGCTTGGAAGCATATATAGCGAAGAATCAAATACAGACACTGCAATCTCGGGTGATTTCAGATTTATCAAGAGCGACGGACTTGATGTTGATTTTGACAACAGGGCAAACATCCAAATCGCCGGAGAAACAATGATATACGAGTGTGATAAGGGTGTAGTCATAAGACCTATGCAGCAGGAGCTTTATGATGTTGTTTCCGACAATACTGTTATTGCAAGGAATGTTTATACCGGCGAAGAGTATTTCTCGTCCAAGGGAGGAAGTATCGGTATTCCCGACGGCTCTTATATCATTGCAAAATCTGATGTAGACTACTATACAAACGACGGAAATACCATTACAACGCTTTCTGATGTTTCATTTGACTTCGGAAAGTATCTCTACCGCGAACATAAAGAAAATCTTGTTTTCACAGGATGGTATTTCGAGGGTACAGACGACGCTCCCGCAGTGAACGAGATTGTCCCTGCAGGGAATACTCTTGTCGCAAGATATGAGCAGTATGATGCCTCCGGCGACGAGTTCGGTATCGTGGGCGTTCAGATAAGACGGGCAGATTCTACAGTATCTCAGGCACTGAGATTTATAATGAACAAGAACAACAGCTTTGATAATAAATTTGACATAACTGAGTTTGGCGCAGTTGTTCTTCCCAGATATTTCCTCGGCTCACAGGAGCTTGTAGTTGGCGGAACCTATGACTATGAGGGCTACACCTTCGAAAGCGCTGCCGTGCCTGCCGAGAAGATTTATAAGAATACTGAAGATGGACTTTGGTACACCCTTTGCATTACAGACATCGCTCCCAAGAACTACGGCAGACTTTATGAAACACGCGCGTATGCCAGATGCACAACGGCAAACGGAATCGAGTACACCCTGTATTCAGACGGCTGCTCGTCTGGTCTTATGAATGTTGTAAGAAACAATACCCCTTTGTCGGAGGAAGATAAAATGCTGTTTGAACAAATTAAGATCGCCTGGACAGACTCGTATTTCGGCGATGGCGTGACGGAATTTTCTTCCGGAACATATCCTGTTGCATACAGAGTTAACTCCTCCGGAGTCGGTGTACGCGAGATTACAATTTCGAGCAACAAGCCCGAAAACGATACAGTCAAAATCGCAATGATTACCGATGCTCATGTAGATTCAAACAAGCCTGACCATGCAGCTTCTCTTGTACACGCTATGGAATGTGCTGATTTTGCAGATGAGATAATCCTTGGCGGCGACAATATAGAGGCGGCATCGTCCGATCTTGATATGGGTCAGCTCAAGAGAATTGTTTGGGACAGATACCCCCGTACTCTTGCTCTGCTAGGTAACCACGAGTACTTCTATCCCGGAAACGCCGGTATGGACGCAGTTAAGCAGAGGGTAGATGCGCTTTGGCCTCACAATCCCGACTACTATTCAAAGGTTGTCGGAGACAAGGTACTTCTTGTTCTGGCAGATGATGCGCGTCAGCCTGAGTTTGGCGTTTCGAACTACTATTTCACCGATGATAAATGCGACAAGCTCGAGGCAGATATACAGTATGCCCGCGAGAACGGATATATTATCCTCTTCTTCCACCATGTAATACTGTCCTCACTTGACAGAGATTATATGGCAAACGGAAGAATGTACAATCTTGTCACAAGCAATGCCGATGTTATCAAGGCGTGCTTCTCTGGACACTCTCACGGGGATTCAAAGCAGACACTTTCTGCTTCTTATAAGGATGAGTACGGGAATACAGTTTCTGCAACTATTCCGTGTTACACACTCCAGTCATGCTCTGAGCCCGACGACCGCGGTAACTTGCTCTTTATAAATGTTGAGTAATTTAATTCATGGCTTTTTGAAATAACATTATAAAAAATTCCGTAAGATTATTTCTAATCTTGCGGAATTTTCTTTTTGTCGCGAATAAACTGTTTTTAAATATTCCAAAAATTACAATTTATAAAAAATCGTCTTGAAGATATAATAATAACAGAGTCGCGAAAACG
>JAZNMZ010000019.1:0-15942 GCA_045580005.1 Eubacteriales bacterium
AAGGTTTTGCAGGATATTATAGATAACGAGGGACTAGCCACCTTTTTGCTCGCCGAGGAAAAAGCGCTTTGCGCTGTCCACTGTGACAAGACCGTTATATCAACCGGCGGCAGTGCAGTTTACTCGGACAGAGGAATGCGACACCTCAAACTTGGAGGTAAGGTTGTTTATATTTCTCTCACACTTTCTGAGATTGAGTCGCGCCTTACAGACCTTGCGACAAGAGGCATTGCCGGCGCAAAAGAAAAGTCAATAGGACAGATTTTCGATGAGCGCAGACCTCTATATGAAAAGTATGCAGATTTCATAGTCGACTGTAACGGAGACGAGCCTGTTGACAATATGATGAAAATCGTTGATGCGCTGAAGAGGGATATAATAAAAAACCGATGATTTACAGTTTTTGCACAGAATTATAAACAAATTTCAAAGAATAAATTTGTGCAACTTTACGATTTTCCACAGTCGGTTGAATTTTTTATAAAAAAATATAGACATTCTGACAAAAAAATGTTAGAATAAGTTATCAAAATGATAGGAGGACAGTTATGTCAAAGAAATTTTTATCAACTTTACTCGCTGTTATCATGGTTGCTGTTGCAATTCCCATGTTTGCAGTAAGCGCTGCTGAGAACGAATATTATGTTGAAGCTGGCGCAATCGGAAGTGGCTCCGAGGACAATCCTTTCGGTACACTTGAAGAAGCTATTCTTGCTCTCAATGGCAAGGACGGTACAGTTTATATTTATGGTTCATACAGCATCACAGGTTTCGACCTTGCTGAATGGACAGGTATGGTTACAATCGCAGGTGCTGACAGAGGCGCTACACTCACACTTGCAGAGAGCATGAGCGCTAACTTCAGAGGCGATGTTACACTTAAGAATATTGCCCTTGAGCCAGAACCTTATTCACACATCAACCCTTTCAAAAAGTTTGTTTATGACACAAACTCTGATTTTGCAGGTATGATGCACATCAACAGCTATGTTGATGCTCTTAACGAAGAAACAGAAACTGTTATCCAGAGAGGTCACATACAGACTATCTACTTCGGTGGTGGATACTCCAGCTCGCTTTCCTATGGAGTAATGGGCGATGCAACTCTCATAATTAATGGTGGTAAGATTGATAGCATTTGCCTATCTGCTGACAGATTCAAGGATACACACACAGGTATCTCTATCGGCGGTAACGCAAATATCATCATCAACGGTGGTGAAATCGGTGAGATGTACTACTATCAGACATGGCAGCCTAACATCATGGGCGCACTCAACATCATCTTCAACAATGCTACAAGAGCACCCGAAAAGTACACCTATCCTTCTGATGTATCTGCTGAAGGCGTATACACAATCTGGTCAGAAGTTGGCGGTAAGGTAATGCCTACTCCCGAGCCTGGTGTGTTTGAAATCACAGCTGACAACGGCAAGGTTGCTGTTATCAACGGCGAGAAGGTTCTCAACGGCAAGGTTGAGCTTGAACCCGGCGACTACGGTGTTGAATGGGTAGCAGGTGATCAGCCCATCGTTGAAACTCCTGTTGATGAACCCGATGCAATTGAAATAAAGCTCACAATTGACTCTAAGGAAATCATCAAGAACGGCGTAGCTTCCGAACTCGATGTTCCTGCTCAGATCATCAACAGCCGTACAATGGTTCCTCTCAGAGCTATCTTTGAGGCTCTCGGAGCAACTGTTGAATGGGATGATGCTACAAGAACTGTTACATCCGAAAAGGATGGAACAAAGGTTGAGCTTACAATCGGTGATGCTAACATTTATGTAGACGGCATTGCTACAGAACTTGATGTTCCTGCACAGATCGTTGACAACAGAACTCTCGTTCCTGCTCGTGCAGTAGCTGAGGCTTACGGTTGTGAAGTAGGCTGGGATGAAGCGACAAGAACAGTTACAATTACCAAGTAATTTGACTATTTAATTTTCACCGTCGGAAGATTTTCTTTCGACGGTGTTTTCATTAGGAATCAGCTTGCTTAGGTACAAATCACATAATGTTTTCTCTGTGTGAATTATTTAGCATTTTTTAATAATTAGTTTGCCTTTTTTTGTCAATAGGTGCTAAAATCTTGACATATATACCATATAATGTTATAATTATTACACATACAACACATATGTTGTCAAAATATCTTTCAAAGGAGAAAAACTATGACAAAGAAACTTTTATCAGCAGTTCTTGCTGCGCTCCTCGTGTTTGCGATGGTTCCTGTATTTACAGTCGGCGCTGCTAAGACAGAGTACTATGTTAAGGCCGGAGCAGACGGCAAGGGTACACAGAACGATCCTTTCGGTACACTTGAAGAAGCTATCTGGGCACTCGATGGTAACGACGGTACAGTATATGTAATTGGTTCTTACAGCATCGATAACTTTGACGCAGGTATGTGGGACGGCGAAATTACATTCACTGGTGCTGATGAAACTGCAGCTTTCACTCTCAAGGACAGCTTCCAGGCTGCTTTCAGAGGTCACACTGTCATCAAGGACATCAGACTTGATGTTGGAGATTGGACACATATCAATCCTTATTCAAAGATGACATTTAACACTACATTTACAGACTATGACGGATTTATCCACCTCGGTTCTTATATGAACATCAATTTTGAGGAAAGCGAATTCGTCATGGAAGACGGATATATTTCATCTGTTTTCATGGGCGGTGCGTATTGTACAAACCTCGCAGCAGGTGTACTTGGTAACGACACTCTTATCGTAAACGGTGGTGAAATCGGCAGAATTATGATTTCTTCCGACCACTTCCTCGACACACATACAGGTATCACAGTTGGTAACAACCTCAACATCGTAATTAATGATGGCTATGTTGGTGCTATTTCCAACCTCGAAGAGTGGCAGCCTGAAATCATGGGTGCTCTCAATATCGTATTCAATAACGGTATCACTCCTCCTGATGAATTTATTTATCCTACAGATGCAGCGGCGTCAGGTACATATATTATTCGTTCATTCGAGGGCGGTAAGATTATGCCTACAGACACTCCCGGTGTATTCAGCGTTCAGGCTGACGAGGGCAAGGTAGCTGTTGTTAATGGTGTTACAACATATAACGGCTTTGTAACATTTGAAGAAGGCCAGACATTCGTTACATGGGAAGACGGCGTGCAGCAGAAGACAGAGATTAAGCTCACAATCGACTCTAAGGAAATTGTTAAGAACGGCGTGGCTTCCGAGCTCGATGTTCCTGCTCAGATCATCAACAGCCGTACAATGGTTCCTCTCAGAGCTATCTTTGAGGCGCTCGGAGCAACTGTTGAATGGGATGATGCTACAAGAACTGTTACATCACAGAAGGGCAATACATCTGTTAAGCTCACAATCGGCGAGCATGTTATCTATGTAAACGGTGTTGCTACATCTCTTGATGTTCCTGCGCAGATTGTTGACAGCAGAACTCTCGTTCCCGCTCGTGCAATTGCTGAGGCTTACGGCTGTGAAGTAGGCTGGGATGATGCTACAAGAACTGTAACTATCCTCGAGAAATAAGAACAGTTATATTTAAAAGCAGCTCGTAAGAGCTGCTTCTTTTATATATCAATTTCGTTACAAAGAGTTGTATACAGTTCATCTGCCGTTTCGCTGTTTGCCGCTTCTGTTATGATTTTTATAAGGTTTGTCTCCAAAGGAATTATCGTCGCATTTCCTTGAGGATATGATATTCTGACACCCTCATAATTATCTCTGATATATATTTTATCTATTTTTGCAGTAAGCTTGCGTACTATTTGAGATGCCGACACATTTGGCTTTGTATTGTAATACTTTTCCGACACAGCGAATTGCGGTAGTTCAGAATACAACTGAGAGATGTTTGCGTTTTTCTTGTGCATTATGGCAAGGAGTTTAATACACAGCATATTTTCGTCTCTTAGCCAAAGATGTTCTTTAAGGACATTTTCTGATAAAAGACGCGACTTGTTTGAATGCATAGGATAAAAAACAATACTATCTGCGCTTTCAAGAATCACCTTGTATGCGTCGGGCGACACATATGGCAATGCAATTTCCTTTGCTGTTTTGTTTGTCTCGTTCTTAAGCACTGATGCTGTGATATGGTATCTGTCTAGGGCGTAGTTGCTCTGGCATGCGGTAATTGAATTATCCTTGTTGAAATATATAATAGTGTATGACTTCTGCTTTGCTTCATTCTCACTAACGACGGTGCCTCCAAGCTCCAAGAAAGCTTTTTTTACCAGTTTTGCTTCCGAACAGGCAAATGAATCAAACACGAACGCAGCATTCATCCCCCAAAAAGAAGCTTTTTGAAGTGTTTCTTTTGCTGTATTTATAATACTGCAAAAATATAGGAAGCGAGCCTGGTCGAAGAATACGCTGCTTTTTATATTTTTTGCATGAGCATAGCTGTCTGTGCTGTACACTGATGCCAGCTTCCTTTCAAATTCTCTTGAAGGAGCAAGTGACAGTGTGTCAAAAATTTTAAGAAAGTACTTGTCATCCTTTTTGTGTAAATATAAAAACAAATCAGTGAAGAAGTGTAGTGCGCAGTATTCTGCGAGCTTTTCCGACCCCTCATCAAAGCTGTAGGAAGATAAACCCATGCTTCCTATACCACCTAGAAGCGCGTCTGACAGTATATCAAGACCTCTGCCGTCCGAATACATTACGCCAACTCTATCGAAGCTGTCACAACACGCTGCGACAGAACAAGCCAAATCGAAACAGTATTTATAGTTGTCTTCAATTATGATACCGTCTTCTGTGAAACAAAGCTCTTTTTTGGCATCTTGTATTTCCGAAATGCTTTTTGTTTCTGTAATAATGCTCCCTTGTCCTATAATAGATTTTCTCGGGATATTAACAGAGTCGCAAATAATTGCTCCGTATATTTCACAATCTTTATTAATTGTAACATTGTCAAATATTATTGTGTTACTGATATTCGTACCTGAGGAAATATAACAACCGCTTCCAATTACACAGTTTTCTCCTATATTCACATTAGGCTCAAGGGTTATATCCTCGGAAATATAGCAACTGTTACTAGTGTTCGCTTTACAGGTCTGTATTCTTCCGTTAAGGGCGTCATAAGTGCACGATCTGTATGAAGATATACTGCCTATATCACACCAATAGCCTTTACTCTTGTATTCATACAGTCTCATATTTCCACCTAACATTTGCGGAAACAAATCTTTTGAAAAGTCAGATGCTCCCTCCGGAAGAATGTCGATGACATTTCCTTTTATAATATAAACCCCAGTGTTGACTGCGTCAGTAGTAACCTGAGACCACGGCGGTTTCTCGTTGAATCCATAAATTTTGCTATCAGAATCAGACATAACTATTCCATATTCAAGAGGATTGTCCGATGTCTTTGTGAGAATGGTGGCGTCAGCATTCTTAATTTTGTGAAAAATGTAAGCGTCAGATATCGAAAAGTCACACATACAGTCTCCGGAAACTACCAAAAAATCCTCCTCTTCAGAAATATCAAGAATTTTCTTTGCATGTTTCAGCGCACCTGATGTTCCGAGCGGTGTTTTTTCAACAAAATACTCTATGTCAATTTTTTTGTGCTTTACTCCAACTATTGATTTTATCTTCTCAGGCAGGTACATTGTCGTAATGAGAGCTTTTTCAACACCCTCATCAGATAAATGATCGAGTATGCGCAGAATTATACTTTTCCCAAGAATAGGAATAAGAGGCTTTGGAGTGTTTTCGGTAAGCGGCATAAGACGAGTACCTTTTCCGCCCGCTAGGATTATAGCTTTTTTCATATAAAACACCTTGAAAATAATAATTGTACTATATATTTTATACAATGCTTAAAAAACTATTACAGAAATCATTTTTCCTGCATAAAAAAAAGACCGCTTCAAGCGGTCTATATGTTATTTTCCTGTACTTCCAAAACCTCCGTCTGCACGCTTTGTACTTTCGAGCTCTTCTGCTTCCATAAACTCACAGGCAAGATAGGGGAGTATCACAAGCTGAGCTATACGGTCTCCGTGAGACACAATGCGATTTTCCTGAGAGTCGTTATAAAGAGCTACAATATACTCTCCTCGGTAGTCAGAATCAGCGACTCCCACGCAGTTTGCAGGTCGCAGACCTTGCTTTGTGGCAAGACCACTTCTTGCGTATATTGCGCCAAAATATCCGTCAGGTACTTCAAATGCAAGTCCTGTCCCGATCTTTACTGTTTCGTGCGGTGGAATTGTGACGCTGCCCTCATCTATGCAGGCATACAAGTCATATCCTGCGGCTTTTTCAGAGCCTCTTGTGGGTGTTGTTGCCGTATCTTTAAGGCGCTTTACTTTAACTGTCATGTTATTTACTCCGTTCTTTATGCTTTTTATTATTATAACTTGTTTTACATTCATATTCAAGATTTTTTGACAAAAAAGGAATATTTTTTCTTATTTTTAATAATTTTTATAAACATTAAAATTATAAGTATTGACTTTTTCATACAAAAATGCGATAATATATTGAAAAATACAAGTCGAAAGGTCAGCACTTATGAATCAGGACATTATGCAGAATATCAAAAGCAGCATACACTCTATGTCCAAGAGTCAGAAGCGCATTGCACAGTTAATTCTCGAGCACCCTGATATGGCAGCATATCTTACTGCTACAAAGCTCGGAAACAGGGCAGAGGTTTCTGAATCTACTGTGGTGAGATTTGCGATTGAGCTTGGATACAAAGGCTATCCCGAAATGCAAAAAGCACTCAAAAATCAGATAAAAACAAATATGACATCTGTTCAGCGCGTAAATGCTGCCCACAATATCATGAGCGGAAATGATGTACTTGAAAAGATCATGACGCTCGATATAGAAAAAATCAAGCTTACTCTTGATGAGGTAGACAAGGATATGTTCTCATCAGCTGTACAGATGATTTCAGATGCAAAAAGGGTGTATATTATAGGTGTCCGTTCTTCCTCAATGCTTGCAAATTTCCTTGCATATTACCTTAATATTGCTACTGAAAATGTCACACTTTTGAACACGACAAGCTCAAGTGAAATGTTTGAGAAAATTATGAGAATATCTGAAGAGGATGTTCTTGTTGGCATCAGCTTTCCGAGATATTCAAAGCGCACAAGAAACGCTATTGAGTTTGCTAAGAAGCGCGGTACAAAAATTCTTGCAATCACTGACTGCGACAGCTCGCCAATATCAAGAACTGCCGACTGTACACTTTTTGCAAAAAGTGATATGGCGTCATTTGTTGACTCGCTCGTGGCGCCACTTAGCATAATCAACGCTCTTATTGTGGGTGTTTCTCTTAATAAAAAGGAACAGCTTTCCGGCAATCTCAGCGAGCTTGAAAAAATATGGGACGAGTACGAAGTGTATGACAAAACAAATTAACACAGAATTTTGCGATTATGTCTGTATAATTGGCGGAGGTGCGGCAGGGCTTATGGCTGCCTGTGTTGCTGCATCATACGGCGCAAAGGTCGTTATATTTGAAAAGAACAAATCAAATCAGACTCTTGCAAGTGAAGAATATTTTGATAACGCATATCTTGGCAAAAAGCTGCTTATAACAGGCAAGGGAAGATGTAATCTTACCAACAACTGTACCAGGGAAGAATTTATGAAAAACATTCCCCGTAACAGCAAATTCCTTTTTGCGGCATATTCTGCTTTTTCTCCTCAGGATGTTATGAACTTTTTTGAGGACAGAGGTCTTATGCTTAAGACAGAACGAGGAAACAGAGTTTTTCCTCAGTCTGATAAGTCGCTTGATGTGCTCAGAACTCTGAAAAGAGAAATTCAAAAACTCGGGTGCACTGTTATTAATAAAGAAATAACCTCCGTTAATACAATCGACGGTTCTGTGCGTTCTGTGACATCGGATGACAGTACCGAATACCCAGTGGCACAGATTATTGTCTGCACAGGTGGTCTGTCGTATCCTGTAACAGGCTCAACAGGCAGCGGGTATGGCTTTGCCAGAGCATGTGGGCACACAGTTTCTGATCTTAGAGCCAGCCTTGTGCCTTTGACATCTGAAGACAAGAATTGTAAAAGATTACAGGGACTGTCATTGCGAAATGTAACGCTTTCTTTATACAACAAAAACTCAAAAAGAGTGTACAGCGAGCTTGGCGAAATGATGTTTACACATTTCGGCATAACAGGTCCTCTAGTACTGTCTGCTTCAGCTCACATTGAGGGCGAGCCTTCGGAATATTCTGTTGAACTTGACCTGAAGCCGGGACTTACAGAAGACAAGCTTGACGCGAGAGTTCTCAGTGATTTTTCAAAATCACTGAACAAGGAATTTCGGAATTCACTGCAAGATCTGTTGCCTGCAAAGCTTATTCCGATTTTTGTTGAAATGACAGATATCGCTCCCGATAAAAAGGTAAATTCAGTTACTAAAATTGAAAGGCAGAAAATCGTGTGTCTTCTCAAGCATTTTCCTGTGTCTGTCAGCGGTTTTCGTCCGATAGACGAAGCAATTATCACAAGAGGCGGGGTTGATGTGAAAGACATTGTGCCGTCTACAATGGAATCAAAGACAGTGTCAGGACTCTATTTTGCAGGAGAAGTACTTGATGTTGACGGCTATACAGGCGGATTTAATCTCCAGATAGCTTTTTCAACAGCATATCTTGCAGGAAAATCGGCTGCCGAAAGCCTGTATATATAAATAAATATCAAAAGTGAGGTATATATTTTGGAAAAGAAGATTAATATTGCAATAGACGGACCGTCAGGATCCGGAAAAAGTACGCTTGCAAAAGCGCTTGCAGCTTCTCTTGGCTACATATATGTAGACACTGGAGCTATTTACCGTACGGTTGGTCTTTATGCAAAAAGAAATGGAATATCTCCGCATGACGAAGAAACCTTAAGCTCTCATTTCCCCAAAATTAATATTAAGCTCACATGGAGCGATCTTGGACAGCGCATATTGCTTGACGGGGAGGATGTTTCTGATGATATAAGAACACCCGAGGCGTCCATGTATGCGTCTGCTGTTTCGGCTCTTCCTGCTGTGAGAAGCTTTTTGCTTGATATGCAAAGAGATATTGCAAAAAGTGAAAATGTTATCATGGACGGCCGCGATATCGGCACTGTTATTTTACCTAACGCTGATGTGAAAATCTTTATGACAGCAAACCCCAAAGAGCGCGCCGAGCGCAGATACACTGAGCTTATCGAAAAGGGTAAGGATGTTACTCTTGGGGAGGTATACAGCGATATGTGTGCGCGCGACAGGAATGACAGCAGCAGAGCCACTGCTCCCTGCGTTCCTGCCGATGATGCTATTCTGCTTGACAACACAGGCTTCGAGCCAGAGGACACTCTCAACAAAGCTCTTGAAATAATTAAGGATGTACTGTCATGAAATTCTATAACTTTATAAAAAAATCACTCGTTGTTATCACTAAATGCTTTCTCAAAGTAGAAGTTATCGGTGCCGAAAAGATACCTCAGGACATTCCCGTGCTTCTGTGCTCTAACCATGTGTCTATGTGGGACCCGGTTTTGCTGCTTGCATATACAAGAAGACAGATTAATTTTATGGGAAAAGCTGAGCTTTTCAAAGTTCCGGTGCTTTCTTCTATACTGAAAGTTCTCGGCGTTTTTCCCGTAAACCGCAACGGTAATGACCTGCGCGCTATCAAGACTACAATATCAATAATTAAACAAGGAAACTGTGTGGGCATTTTTCCGCAGGGTAAGCGCGTTATGGGCGAGGAGCCAAAAGATTCAGATGTGAAAAGCGGAGTAGGTATGTGTGTATATCATGCAAAGTGTAGTGTTATGCCCGCAGCTGTTGTTACTAAAAACAACAAGGTATCGCTTTTTAAAAAGGTTTATGTGGTATACGGCGAGCCTATAAGCTATAAAGATTTTAGTATGCCTGAGGGAATAAAAGAGGAGTTTGAACAGAGTTCAAAGCTTATTTTCGACAAAATCTGTGAACTGTTTTACGAATACAAAGAAAAAATATAAAGAGGTTACATATTGAAAATTACAGTAGCACAAAAAGCCGGTTTTTGCTTTGGTGTCAAGCGAGCAGTTGATATTGTTGATGAGCTGATATCAGAGGGTAGAAGTCGCATTTATACCATCGGCGAGCTAATACATAACAAAACTTATCTTGAGAGACTGGAAAAGAGCGGTGTATCTATAATAGACGAAGCAGATATTCTTGATACCGCAAAAAAGCATCCAGATGCTGTTTTTGTTCTCAGAACACACGGACTAAAAAGGGAAGTCACGGACAAATTAATCGAGAATAATGTAAATTTTATAGATGCTACCTGTCCTTTTGTGAAAAAAATACACAATATCGTAGAAGAAAATTCTGCTCCTGATATCGACACAATAATCATAGGAGATAAGGATCATCCCGAGGTTGAAGGGATAAGAAGCTATGCAAAAGGCAGAGTATATATATACTCTGACGAAAAGGAACTGCTTGAGCATTACCCCAAATGCGAAAATTGTTCACAAAACGGACCTATTTTAGTCAGTCAGACAACTTTTAATCTAAAAAAATTTGAAAATTGCCAAAAAATTATTGAAAAACTATATACAAACGCAAAAATTTTTGGTACAATATGTAGTGTTACAGAAACGAGACAAATCGAAGCAAAAAAACTCGCTGAGCAAGCCGATGTCATGTTGGTTTTGGGAAGTGGGTCAAGTTCCAACTCAAAGAAGCTTTTTGAGATATGCAAAGGCACTTGCAAGAATACATACTTTGCCGAAAGGGCAGATGATATTCCGTTTGACGAGATTAGGAAGATATTCGGTAACAGTCTTTGCGGAAACTTTACCGCAGGAATTACAGCAGGTGCTTCAACACCTGATGATATAATAGAGGAGGTAAAAATCAGAATGACTAACGAAATCGCAATTAATTCTGATGCAACAGCAAACGAAAACCCTGAGATCAAGGAAGGTATGACATTTGAGGAAATGCTCAATGCTTCTTACAAGACAATCAGATCAGGAGAAAGGGTACAGGGCGTTATTACTTCGGTAACACCGAATGAGGTTCATGTAGACCTCGGAATAAAGCAGACTGGCATTATTCCTTATACAGAGCTTAGCTATGAACCTAACCTTAATGTTGAAGAAAACTTTAAGGTAGGCGATACAATAGATGTAGTAGTTGTTAAGTTCAACGACGCTGAGGGTATAGTTTCACTTTCCAAGAAGCGTATGGATGTAGACAAGAACTGGAATCTGCTCAAGGCAGCTTACGACAACGCAGAAATTCTTGAGGGCAAGGTTGTTGAAGCTGTAAGAGGCGGCGTTATCTTCCAGGCAGGTCCTAACAGAGTGTTTATTCCTGCATCTCACACATCTCTCCCCAGAGGAGAGAACGCTCCTACAGAAGAAGAGCTTTCCAAGCTCATCGGCGAAACAGGCAAGATCAAGATTATTGACATCAACGAGCAGAGAAGACGCGCAGTAGGCTCAATGAGAGCTGTAATCCGCGAGGAAAGAAAAGCTCTTCAGAGCAAGTTCTGGGAATCTGCTGAAGTTGGTAAGAAATATACCGGTACAGTTAAGTCTCTCACTGCTTACGGCGCATTTGTTGACCTTGGCGGAGTAGACGGTATGGTACACATTACAGAGCTTTCCTGGAAGCACATCAAGCATCCTTCTGATGTTGTTAAGGTAGGCGACACAATCGAAGTCTTCATTAAAGCTCTTGATGAAGAAAAGAAGAGAATTTCTCTTGGCTATAAGACAGAGGAATCCAATCCCTGGACAATTTTCAATTCAAAGTATGCTGAGGGCGATGTGGCTGAAGTTAAGATTGTCAGCCTTATGCCTTTCGGTGCGTTTGCAGAAATCGTACCTGGAGTTGACGGTCTCATTCACATTTCTCAGATTTGTGAACAGAAGATTCAGAAGCCTGCTGATGTTCTTGCCGTGGGCGAAACAGTAAGCGCTAAGATCACTTCTATTGACGCTGAAAATCAGAAGATCAGCCTTTCTATCAAAGCTCTCCTTGCTCCTGCTGAGGAAACAGCTGAGGCTGCAGAGGAAATTTCTGAAGTTTCAGAAGAAGCAGCAGACGCTGAATAATTTCAGTAAAATAAGTAGTTTAAGACCGGAGAATAACACTTTCTTCGGTCTTGATTTTAAATATGGAGATGCATATGTCTTTGTTTGTGCCGGACAGAATCTATAACACTGTTTATGATATTCCAATCACAGAGCTCAAAAACTCAGGTATCAGACTAGCTTTGCTTGATATCGACAACACCCTTGTTACATACGACGATGCAAAGCCCACCGAAGAAAATCTTTTTTGGTTTTCAAAGCTTAAGCAAGAGGGCATTGATATTGTATTTTTGTCGAACAACAGCGAAGAGCGAGTTCGTGAGTATGCTGACGGTCTTGAAATACTGTATTTTGCCGATGTCGGAAAGCCAATAACAAAGTATCACAAAAAAGCAATGAAGCACTTTAAGGTCAAAGGCTCAGAGTGTGTGGGTATTGGAGATCAGATTTTTACTGATGTTCTATCAGCACACCTTGTCGGCGCAAGAGCGATAAAAGTTTCTCCGATCAAGGACCTTATGAACCCCTTTACACAGTTTAAAAGAAAGTGTGAAATTCCGTTTTTAAAGTTATATTACAAAAAACACAAGAGCAAGGAGAAATAATATGCGTGCGATGTTCGGACCGGGCGGTAATTCAGAAAGTTTTTATGCAAAAGGCTACAAAAGCACAATTGACGCTCCGAAATTTGTAAGAGAGTTTGGTCTTGACGCTTACGAATATGAGGCAGGAAATGGTATTGCTGCGTCTGAGGACACTTTTAAAAAGATAGGCGAAAATGCAAAAGAGCACGGGATAAAGATGTCTATTCATGCCCCATATTATATTTCTCTTTCTTCTGTCGATGAGGAAAAGCGCAAAAAGAGCTCAAGCTATATTCTTAAAAGCGCCAACGCCCTAAAACATCTCGGCGGAAAGACTATTGTAATACACGCAGGCAGCACAGCAAAGCTTGAAAGAAATGTAGCGCTATCGTATGCGTGCGAAGCACTCGAATACGCTATTTCTGTGCTTTCCGACAACAACCTTTACGGATTCGACCTCGGAATTGAAACAATGGGTAAGGTCAATCAACTAGGCACACTTGACGAAGTGCTTACAATGTGCAAAGTTGACAAATCTGTTGTTCCGGTTGTTGACTTTGGTCATATGAACGCAAGAGAAAGAGGCGGCGTTTTTGCTTGTGTCGATGACTATAAGAAAGTGTTCGATAAAATTTCAAAAGAATGCGGAGCAAGTGTTGCAGAAAATCTCCATTGCCATTTTTCAAAAATCGAGTACACAAATGGAGGAGAGAAAAGACACCTTACCTTTGCAGACAATGTGTACGGCCCAGATTTTGAACCGCTTATGAAAGCCATCACAGAGCTTGGTGTGTCACCTACAATAATATGTGAGTCAAATGGCACTATGGCAGAGGACGCGCTTGCGATGAAAAATGAATATAATAAGCTGTTAAATCAGTAAAAAGAGGCATTATGAATTATCTTGATAACAGAATTATTAGTCTCAGAAACAGCGTGCTAAAAAGCTGCTCAGCTGTGCTTATCACATCAGATATTACAAGACGGTATATTTTCGGTTTTAATTCGTCTGCAGGCTTTGGCTATGTGTCGGAAAGCAGGTGTCTTTTATTCCTTGATTTCCGTTATTATGAGAAAGCAAAAATTATGCAGAAAGAGGGAAAAATCCCCTTAATTGTTAATATCTGTGAGATAACCTCTACACGCAAGGAAATACTCTCGCAGCTCATGCTTGAAGATAAGTGTGAAAGTGTTATGTTTGAGGACAAAAGTCTTTCATACAGCGAATATCTCAGACTCAGAGCTGAAATTGACGAAAAAATCAGTCTGATTCCTGCGGGAAATACCATTGATAAGCTGAGATACATCAAGGATGAGTACGAGCTTTCACAGATTGAATCGGCCCAGGAAATAACAGACAAGGCTTTCTCGCACATTCTCGCCTTTATTAAACCTGGAATATCAGAAAACGATATATCGCTCGAGCTTGAGCTGTTTATGCGAAAATGCGGCGCTGATGGCCTTGCATTCAATACTATTTGCGTTTCGGGATCAAAAAGCTCGCTTCCTCACGGAGAACCAGACAATACAGTGGTGCAAAAAGGCTTTTTAACCATGGATTTTGGTGCAAAATACAATGGCTATTGCTCAGATATGACAAGAACTATATGTATCGGAAAACCGACAGATGATATGATAAAGGTTTACGATACCGTACTTCATGCTCAGAGCAAGGCTCTGTTTGAAATTGCAGGTGGAGTGGACGGCTATGAGATTGACTTTGCAGCGCGCAAGGTTATTAACGATGCAGGGTATGAGGGCTGCTTCGGACATAGCACTGGACATTCTCTCGGCCTTGAAATACACGAAGCTCCGAATTTTAGCCCCAAAGAGCACATAACTGTTCCGGCGGGTGCCGTTATGAGTGTAGAGCCGGGCATATATATCAGAGGAAAATACGGTGTCAGAATAGAAGATATAGTATTTTTAACCGAAAATGGTTACAAAAACTTGACAAACAGCACAAAAGAGATTATAATAATATAGTATAAAGCAAAAATATATTTTTGGAGGACATTTTAATGATTTCAGCAGGCGATTTCAGAAACGGTGTTACATTTGAAGAAGACGGACAGGTTCTTCAGGTTGTAGAATTCCAGCATGTAAAACCCGGAAAGGGAGCTGCTTTTGTTCGTACAAAGCTTCGTAATGTAATTACAGGTTCAGTTATTGAAAAGACTTACAACCCCACAGCTAAGGTACAGCAGGCATATGTAGAGAGAAAGGATATGGAATATCTCTACACAGACGGCGATCTCTATTACTTTATGGACCTTGAGAGCTACGAACAGCTTCCTATCGGTCAGGACAAGCTTTCGGACAACTTCAAGTTCGTTAAAGAAAATGTTACTTGTAAAGTAGTTTCCTACAAGGGCAATGTATTTGCGGTTGAACCTCCTATGTTCGTAGAACTTGAGGTTACAGAGACAGAACCCGGCTTCAAGGGTGATACAGCAACTGGTGCGTCAAAGCCCGCCACTCTTGAAACAGGCGCCGAGATCAAGGTACCTTTGTTTGTTAACATCGGTGATGTTCTTAAGATTGACACAAGAACAAGCGAATATCTTGAAAGAGTTAACAACAAATAATTATTTTTAATGAAAGTGAGGCATGCGTTATGACAGCATTAGAAAAGGTTGCACATCTTAGAGGTGTAATGGAAGGTATGGAGTTTGACACAACTACAAAGGAAGGCAAGCTTCTTTCTCTTGTTATTGACATCCTCGACGACATGGCAGAAGAAATCAACGAAATCGAAGACGACCTTGACACACTGTTTGACTTTGCTGACGAGCTCGATGAAGATCTCGGCGATGTAGAACAGGATCTCTACGGTGACTATGACGATGATGATTTTGATGAATATGACGACGATGATGATGATTTCTGTGAGGGCTGCACGGACGACTGCTCAGCTTGCGATATTGAAGACTGATCATTAATTTAATAAGTTGAAAAGGAGTAGCAAAGCTACTCCTTTTTATTATTGCTGTAATACGAAAACCACGCGATAGTCGCGTGGTTCTATAGAGGTTAACCGATGAACAGAAAAAAAGAGTATAAACACGAGTAAAGTTATCTGTATAGTACAAATGAGAAATTTAGCAGAAAGTTTTAATGAGAAAAGCCTCCCTTGTGTAAAGGGAGGTGGGTTTGCGTAGCAAACTCGGAGGGATTGTAATTGTTAAAGTAAAAACAGAACTTAAAAAGTAAGAGCAGAAAAAACAATCCCTCAGTCAGCTTCGCTGACAGCTCCCTTTACACAAGGGAGCCTATTTTATATTAAA
>JAZNMZ010000020.1:0-43168 GCA_045580005.1 Eubacteriales bacterium
GAAGACAAGGTAGAGAGTCAACTCCTTGGCTCACAGAACGACATGGCTACGATCCGACTTATGTGAAAGGAGCTCAAAAATGACATCAGAAGCAGAATTGTGGCAATTTGTCCTCAAAAAAATCGAAGAAAAAGTAACGAGCGATATCGCATACCGACTCTGGTTTGAGGATTTGCAGCTCAAGCACCTCGTTGCAGACAAGGCTTATCTTCAGACGCCGAATCTCTACAAGAAAAAAACTCTTGAAAATCAGTTTACCGACCTCATTAAAGAAGTTTTTCTTGAGGTAGCAGGCTTCCCGATTATTCCCAGAATTATCGCGACCGAAACAAGACCTTTCGAGGAGCAGTATTATGAGATTCTAGAGGCAGACGCCAAGGCTCAGCTCGAGGAGGAAGAAAAAAGCGGCAAATACGATTCCGAACCCATTTCCGACGAGCCGGAACTTATTGAGCCGGGAGTTCCCCACGGCAGATTCAAGCTCGGTAAGAAGAATCTCAATTTTCCCAAGGTCTACAATCCAAAGAACGAAAGCCTTGAGGAGGTTTCGCTTCTCAAGTATATGGACAACCAGCAAAAGACCGGAATGATGCTTATATCAAAAACTGCTCCCGACTACAAGCCGACTTACACATTCCAGAATTTTGTCGTAGGCAAGTCAAATCAGCACGCTTACGCTACTTGCTACTCTGTTGCAAACTATCCTGCAGCACAGTATAATCCGCTTTTTATATATGGTCCGCCCGGTATTGGCAAAACTCATCTTCTGTACGCTATTGCAAACCATATTGGAAATACAAGACCTGCCTTTAATATCGTGTATTCTACAAGCGAGGATTTTACAAACGAGCTTCTGCATGCTATTACTCACAAGACAACGGCAGATTTCCGCGAAAAATATCGCAGTGCAGACATTCTCATGGTAGACGATATACAGTTTATCGGCGGAAAGGAAGCAACTCAGCTCGAGTTTTTCCATACATTCGACACCCTATATAAAGCAAACAAGCAAATTATCGTTGTAAGCGACAGACCTCCAAAGGATATTGTTGTTCTCGAACAGAGAATTCGCTCAAGATTTGAAAGCGGAGCAATTATCGACATACAGTCTCCCGACCCTGAGCTTCGCGGTGCGATTATCAGACGCAAGGCCATTGACATGGGTATTCTTATACCAAGCGAAGCGGCAGACTACATTGCAAAGAATGTAAAGGACAATGTCCGTCAGATAGAGGGTATACTCAAGAGTATCAGTGCATACTCCAACCTCAACAAAGAACCGATTACACTCGACCTTGTAAAATCCATTGTTGGAGATGTTGTGTCTGAGCCTGTTGAGATAAACAGCGATCTTATCATATCGACAGTTGCACGGTATATGGGTGTTACATCAGAGGAAATACTCAGTAAGAAAAAGACCAACAACATCGCAATGGCAAGGCACATTACCGCATATCTGCTTCGCCGTCTTACCGATATGACCCTGCAGCAGGTAGGAGCTTTTATCGGACGGCATTATACGACGGTTCTTGACTCTGAAAAGCTTATAGACGAAACCATGAAAACAAACACTACTTTATCAGATCAGGTGAACGCTATCATGGCCGAGCTTTCGGAAAATAAATAATTCCCCACAAAACCCACATAGACTTTCCCACAAAACCAAAAAAAATACCTTTGTGGGCAAATGTCGGAAACACAGAAGTTTTCCACATAAAACCCTTAAGTTACCAACATTGTTTTTTTAAGGCAAATACCTTAAAATATGGCAACAAGAGAGATTTCCTACAAACCCACAAAGACTACTACTATAACTACTAACTCTTATATATTCATAAATATATTGAGCGTGAAAAAAGATAACTGCAAAAAAGTTATCCACACAGCTTACCGAAAGGAAGAACAAAAAATGAAATTTACAGCTGACAAAAAGTTACTCGAAAAATCAATAACTCCCGTAGCTCTCGGTGTTGCACCGAAAAATACAGATCCGCTCCTTGAGGGAATTTACCTTGAGGTTAAGGATGGAGTGCTTATTATGTGCTCTTACGACAGAGAAAAGGGTATCAGAACAAAGCTTGCTGTCGATATGGAAAGTGAAGGAAAGATTGTTGTCGACGCACAGAAGACATCAGCAATTATACACTCGCTGCCCAATGGACCTGTTACTATCGAAACAGACGAGAATCTTATCATGAAGATTTATACCGACGAGGCAGATTTTCAGATATCGGGTAAGGATGCAACAAATTACCCCGGTCTTCCCGATGTTGTGGGAGAGCTCGACTTCACTCTGCAGCAGAATAAGATAAGAAATATGATAAACAAGACTCTGTTTGCTGTAAGTACAGACGATTCAAAACCTCTTTATACAGGCTCGCTCTTTGAGATAAAAGGCAATCTTATGAGAATCACGGCTCTTGACGGATTCAGAATTTCAATGCGCGAGGAAGAGGGGCTCACCGAGCGCGACGATCTTGATCTGCGCTTTATCATGCCCGGCAAGGCTCAGAACGACCTTTTGCGTCTGATTGACGACAGCGAACAGCCTATATCGGTTAGTATGGCGAGAAAGCACATAATATTTACCTTTGACAATATCTACTACATCACAAGACTTCTCGACGGAGAATTTCTTGATTACAAAAAGAAAATACCCTCTCATACAGAAATTAAGGCAAAAATAAATACATCAAGATTTATAAACAGTATTGAGCGTGCAGCTCTTATTATCGACGAAAAGATAAAGAGCTCAATCAAGCTCAACTTTGCAGACGGAGCTGTCAATATTTCATGCAATACCATGCTCGGAAAGTTCAAGGACGAGTTCAGTATTGACATGGAGGGCACAAGTATGGAAATCGGCTTCAACCACAAGATACTTATCGACGCTCTGCGTGCCTGCGGAGAAGAAAAGATTTCTGTTTCGCTCTCACACAACCTCGGTCCGATGATTATTACTCCCGAGGAGGGAAGCGAAGGCAACCCTGAAAGATTCTTGTACCTCATTCTACCCGTTCAGCTCAAGAGTAACTGAAAATGAAAATAAGGCAGCTTGTCTTAAAGGATTTTCGCAATATTTCAGACGAGAAAATAAGCTTTGACGAACGGATAACATTTCTTTACGGAAAAAATGGTGCCGGAAAGACAAATGCCGTCGAGGCAATATATTATTTTGCAATGTGCAAGTCGTTCAGGACAAACAGTGACTCAGATCTTATCATGCACGGTAAGGAAAATGCGGGTCTTTTTATGACATACAGCATCGATCGCGACAAAGAAGAAAAGAATATGTCGGTCAGTCTAACAAAAGACAAAAAGCAGCTGCGCTACGAGGGCGCAGTAATAGAAAAGGCTTCGGAATTTATAGGAAGATTCAGAGCGGTCTTCTTCTCGCCCGATAATCTATCGCTTATTAAAGGCTCGCCCGACGAGAGAAGAAAGTTTGTCGATATGGCGCTGTCGCAGATAAAGCCGAGTTATGTATATTTTCTCACAGCATATTCGCGTGTTTTAAAACAGCGGAACTTCTGTCTGAAAGAAGCAAAAAAAAGCGGAAAAATCGACGAAAATCTCTTGTATGTCTATTCCGAAAAGCTCGCTGAATATGCCTGCGTTATCACAAAGCAAAGAGCAAGCTTTGCTCAAGAGCTTGAAAGGTACGCCACAGATTTTTATAACGAAATAGCGGAAGACGGAAACAATACGCCCGAGAAGCTTTATATAAGATATTATTCGGCAATAAAGGGCGGCTTTGACGACAAGCAGAAAATAAAAGACGAGTATATAAGACTTCTGAGTTCAAATGTCGAAAGAGAGATAAATGCAGGTGCCACTCTCTACGGACCACACAGAGATGACCTTATTTTTTCGATAGGAAAAACTGTCGACGAGAGTGTGTCGGAGCAGGATGTAGCGCAGTATGCAGCAAAGACCTTTGCCTCGCAGGGGCAGCAGCGCAGCGCGGTGCTTGCCGTGAAGCTTTCCGAGGGCAGGATAATAAAAAACCTTAGCGGCGAGGAGCCTGTATATCTGTTTGATGATGTGTTGTCCGAGCTCGACTGCGACAGAAAGAGAAAGCTGCTTGAGCAATTGTCGGACAAGCAGGTAATACTCACAGGCTGCGATCTGCAGCTTGAAAAAGGTCTTGTTTCAAGTATTATAAATGTAAAGGGCGGCACTTTCTGCCCAATAAATTGTTAAAACAGGTTTTTATGAAAAGTATGTTCATTAATTGCGGCAAGGATACGCTGCTTTACAAAAAAAATATAGTGGGGATTTTTGATCTGGACAGCTCCTCGCACGAGAGCGACACAAAGATGTTTTTGTCAAAGGCAGAAAAGGACGGCAGGCTTGAAGTCTGCGGAAACGACCTGCCAAAAGCTTTTGTCGTGACAAACGAGCGCGGAAAAAAAGAGGACAAAATTTATCTCACAACCCTTTCTTCTGCCTCTCTTGCAGGAAGAAACAACAAAAGATAGGAGAAAAAAATGGAAAACAAAGAAATTTTGGAAAACACAGTGCTTGATGACGGCGAAGTAAAGCTCTCGGACACCAATGTAGACGCGTCTACAAAATATGATGAAAATCAGATTCAGGTCCTTGAGGGTCTTGAGGCTGTAAGAAAAAGACCGGGTATGTATATCGGCTCGACATCTGTGCGCGGTCTTCATCACCTCATATATGAAATAGTCGACAACTCTATTGACGAGGCTCTTGCAGGTATATGTAACAAAATTACAGTTACAATACACGAGGACAACTCTGTGTCGGTACAGGATAACGGACGAGGCGTTCCTGCAGGTATCCATCCCAAGATGGGTATTCCCACAATCGAGGTTGTATTTACTGTACTACACGCAGGCGGTAAATTTGGCGGCGACGGATACAAGATTTCGGGAGGTCTGCACGGTGTTGGTGCGTCTGTTGTTAATGCTCTTTCCGAATGGACAGAGGTTGTCAACTGCCACGACGGCGTAAAGTACACAGAGCGCTTTGAGCGTGGCGTTGTTGCGCGTCCGTTTAAGGAAGAAGGCAAGACAGACGAGCACGGTCTTTATGTTCGATTCAAGCCTGATGCTACAATTTTTGAAGAAACTGTTTTTGAATACGAAACAGTACTCAGACGCTTGCGCGAGCAGGCTTTCCTCAATGCAGGTCTTATTATAGAACTCAATGACTTAAGACAGGATACAGAGGAACTTTCAACAGAGGATATGTCCTCTGATATCGAAGCCGAGACAGACGAGGAAACAGGCGAAACAGTTGAAAAGATAAAGAGAGAAAAGCACAAGGTACTTCATTTTGAGGGTGGTATCAGGAGCTTTGTAGAGCATCTCAACTCCAAGAAGCACTGTGATATGCTCCATCCGGAAGTTATTTATGTTTCGGGCAAGAAGGGCGACAGCTCGTGTGAAATTGCGATTCAGTACAACAACACTTACAGCGAAACACTCTATACGTTTGCAAACAATATCCGTACGGTAGAGGGTGGTACTCACGAAACAGGCTTCAAAAACTCTCTTACCAAGATACTCAACGACTACGCGAGAAAGTACGGTATGCTCAAGGACGCAGACAAGAATCTTGCCGGCGACGACTTCCGCGAGGGTATCTGTGCCGTTGTCAGCGTAAAGCTGCCCGACGCGCAGTTTGAGGGACAGACAAAGGGTAAGCTCGGCAATGCTGACATCAAGCCTTTTGTAGAGAGCGTAATGTACGAGAAGTTTGAGGCTTTCCTTGAGGAAAACCCCACTGTTGCAAAGGCAATTCTCGAAAAGGCTCTGTCTGCAGCCCGTGCAAGAGAGGCTGCGAGAAAAGCGCGTGAGCTTACAAGAAGAAAGACAGCGCTTGAGGGCTCTTCTCTTCCCGGCAAGCTTGCTGACTGTCAGGACAGAAACATGGAAAACACAGAGCTCTTCCTTGTAGAGGGTGACTCTGCGGGAGGTACAGCCAAGGACGGCAGAGACAGTAAATATCAGGCAATTCTGCCTATGAGAGGAAAAATCCTCAATGTTGAAAAGGCGCGTATCGACAAGATTCTCTCGAGTGTGCAGATTACTCCTATCATCATTGCGCTCGGCTGCGGTGTGGGAAATGAATTTGATATCACAAAGCTCCGTTACGGCAAGATAGTTATTATGGCCGATGCCGATGTCGACGGCTCTCATATCAAGACGCTTCTTCTGACATTCTTCTTCAGACATATGCGTCCTCTTATCGAGCAGGGTCATGTATACTGCGCTATGCCTCCGCTTTACAAGGTTTTCAAGGGCAAGCAGCAGAGATACGCTTTCTCGGATGAGGAAAGAGACGCCTTTATTGCAGAGCTTGGCGGAGTAAATGTCGAGGCAGAGAGATATAAAGGTCTTGGTGAAATGGACGCTGACCAGCTCTGGGAAACAACAATGAATCCCGACACAAGAACTCTTATAAAGGTGAATATCGACGACGCGGAAGCCGCGTCCGAAACATTCTCGCTGCTCATGGGCGAAAAGGTAGAGCCCAGACGCGCGTTTATTCAGCAGAATGCCAAGTATGCAAAGAATATTGACATTTAAGTAAAAAATAGCAAAGAAAATTTTAAATTCCAGGAGATAAAAAAGCAATGAAATGGACAGGACTCAACGAGCTGAGAGAGAGCTATCTTTCGTTTTTTGAAAGCAAAGGACATCTTCGACTTCCCAGCTTCCCGTTAATACCGAAAAACGACAACTCACTTTTGCTCATAAACTCGGGTATGGCACCGATGAAGCCTTATTTCCAGGGCACACAGGAGCCGCCGAGAAAAAGAGTTACAACTTGTCAGAAGTGTATCCGCACTCCTGACCTTGACAATGTAGGAAAGACAGCGCGCCACGGCACATATTTTGAAATGCTCGGCAACTTCTCTTTCGGCGACTATTTCAAGGTTGAGGCGATTGAGTGGTCTTGGGAATTCTTTACAAAGGTTCTTGAAATTCCCGAGGAAAGACTCTGGCCGTCTGTTTATGAAAAGGACGATGAAGCGTATGCTCTCTGGAGAAAGTTTGTTCCAGAGGAGCGTATCGTAAAGCTTGGCAAGGCAGATAATTTCTGGGAGCACGGCAGCGGACCCTGCGGACCCTGCTCCGAAATTTACTTTGACCGAGGCGAAAAGTACGGCTGCGGCAGTCCCGACTGTAAGCCCGGCTGCGAATGCGACAGATATATGGAAGTATGGAACAATGTATTCTCGCAGTTCGACAACGACGGCAAGGGCAACTATACAGAGCTTGTACAGAAAAATATCGACACAGGCATGGGTCTTGAGAGACTTGCCTGCATTATGCAGGATGTTGACAACCTTTTTGAGGTTGACACAGTAAGAAAGATTCTTGATACCGTGTGCGAATATTCGGGCAAGGTATACGGCAAGAATTATGACAACGATGTTTCGATAAGAATTATCACAGACCATATCAGAAGCACAACCTTTATGATTTGCGACGGAGTTATGCCGTCAAACGAGGGCAGAGGCTATGTTCTCAGAAGAATACTCAGACGAGCTGCCCGTCACGGCAGACTTCTCGGTATCAAGGGCGCATTTCTTTCAAAGCTCTGCGAGCTTGTTATTTCTCAGAACGAGGGCGCATACCCCGAGCTTTCCGAGAAAAAGGACTATATCAAAAAGGTTATCTCTATCGAGGAGGAGCGTTTTGACGCTACAATAGACACAGGTCTTTCGCTTCTCGAGGGCATTATTGCAGACGCAGGCGAGAACAAGACTATCTCGGGTGCCGACGCTTTCAAGCTCTATGACACATACGGCTTCCCTATTGACCTTACAAAGGAAATTCTTTTGGAGAAAGGCTTCAGCGTTGACGAGGACGAGTTCAAGGCTCTTATGAACGAGCAGAAAGTCCGTGCAAGAGAAAGCCGCAAGGACGGCGGCGGATGGTCAAAGGGCGAGGGCGATATTTTTGAAAACTGCCCCGAAACAGTATTTGTCGGCTATAGCGAGAATACCGCTGAAGCTGAAGTTCTTGCAATTTCAGCCGAGGGCATTGTTACAGACAGTATGCTCGACGGCGAGGGTGTAATCGTGCTTGACAAGACTCCCTTCTACGGAGAGAGCGGCGGTCAGGTCGGAGATACTGGTGTAATTTATAACGACAATTTCAAGGCAGAGGTCGTTGATACAAAGAAAAACGGAGGCAAATATCTGCATATATGCAAGCTCCTCTCGGGCAAGGTATCTGTCGGCGACAAGGTATACGCTGAAATAGATATCGAAAAGAGAGAGGCTACAAGGCGAAATCACTCGAGCGTTCACCTGCTTCAGGCGGCACTTCGCAGGGTGCTCGGAGATCATGTAGAGCAGGCAGGCTCTTATGTAGACGCAGAGCGCTTCAGATTTGACTTTTCGCACTTTGAGGCTATGACAAAAGAACAGATTGCGCAGGTTGAAGCTCTTGTAAACAGCTATATACTCGCAGGAGCCGAGGTAGAAACTGTCGAAACAGACATCGAGAGCGCAAAGAAGCTCGGTGCTATGGCTCTTTTTGGAGAAAAATACGGAAATATTGTAAGAGTCGTTAGGATGGGCGAGTTTTCTGCCGAGCTTTGCGGTGGTACTCATGTTACCAACACCGCAAAGGCAGGTCTTATGAAGATTCTTTATGAGAGCTCTGTTGCGGCAGGTATCCGCCGTATTGAGGGTATCACAGGTGCAAATGTTCTCTCGTATATTTACGACAATCTCGATATTATGACAAAGACAGCGCAGGCGCTCAAGGCTCAGAATGTTTCTGCCCTTGCAGACAAGGCGCAGGCAACAGCTTCCGAGATAAAAGAGCTCAAGAGCAAGATTGAGGAGCTTAACTCTCAGATAGCTTCGTCAAAAACAGCAAATCTTCTTGACGGTGCACGCAAGGTTGGTGAGTACGATGTCATTACGGCACGCCTTGACGGTATGAGCACAGACGAGCTCAAGGCGGCAGGCGACATCCTCAAGGATAAGAACGACAATGTCGTTGCACTTCTTGCCTCTGTTACAGACGGCAGAGTGAGCTTTGTTGCAGTGTGCGGTAAGAACGCTGTCAAATGCGGTGCACACGCAGGCAAGATAGTAAAAGAAGCAGCTACAGTTGCAGGCGGAGGCGGCGGAGGCAGACCTGATATGGCACAGGCAGGCGGCAAGGACGCAAGCCGTGTTGACGAGGCGCTCGAAACTGTGACAAAAACACTTTAAGGAGAAGCGTATGGATTGCATTTTTTGTAAAATCATAAACGGCGAAATTCCGTCAACCAAGGTTTACGAGGATGACAAAATTCTCGCTTTCCGAGATATAAATCCCATGGCACCCGTTCATGTGCTTGTTATACCAAAGATTCATATCGAGTCGTGCGACGGTATATGTGCCGACAATTCCGATTACATTAAGGCAATTTTTGAGAAAATTTCTGAAATTGCAAAGACTGCAGGCGCTGTCAACGGTTATCGTGTTATCACAAACTGTGGCGACGACGCCAAGCAGTCGGTAAAGCACCTGCACTTCCACATTCTGGGAGGTAAATCACTGCCCGAAAACATGGGTTGAAGGACAGTAGCAAAGGCAAAACGCTTTTGCCGCAGGATAAAAAATATTTTACACAAAAGCGAGTGATAAAAATGGCAGAGCAGAAATATTACAGACTCAAAGTAGCAGGACTCGAAAGAGATTTGCCTATATGCCCGATAAACGAGCATCTTGATATTGCGGGATTTGTTATCTTCGGCGATGTCGAGCTTACACAGGCGTGTGCGTCAGAGCTTGCAAAGAAGCTCCCCGAGCACGACTATATGCTCACTGCCGAGGCAAAGGGCATTCCCCTTATTTACGAGCTTGCGAGAATTCTTGACGAAAAAAAGCACTTTGTTGCAAGAAAAGGGCTCAAGGCGTATATGACAGAGCCTATTTCGGTAAGCGTGAAATCTATCACAACCGAAAAGGTGCAGACTCTTTATCTTGACGGCGGCGACGCAAAGCTTATGCACGGCAAGAGAATACTTATAATAGACGATGTAATCAGCACAGGCGAGTCACTGCTTGCGCTTGAAAAGCTTGTTGAAGAAGCAGGCGGCACAGTTTGCGGCAGAGCAGCAATTCTCGCTGAGGGCGACGCAATAGAGCGCGATGATATTGTGTATCTCGAAGAGCTTCCCCTCTTCTTCCATTGATTTATGGCATACAGTCAAAGTTACAGCAAAAAAAGCAGAATGTCGGCCGACAACGACCGACTTTCGCTTTTGAAAGAAAAGATAAAAAACGGCGATTTTGGCGGAGTATATCTTTTTCACGGACAGGAGGAATACCTCAAGAGGCATTATTTCAATATGCTTCTTTCGGGCGCAGGCGACACTGATGTAAATCTCACTGTTATTGACGGAACGGATTTTTCGTATCAGAAGTTTGCCGACACAGTGTATACAGCGCCGTCTATTGACTACTCAAACAGCTTTTTTGACGATGATCCTGCGCAGGGGGAAGACAGTGGCGCTATCCGTGTTATCAAGCTCTATGAGCCAAAGCTCTCTGCAATGAGCGACAAAGAGGAAGCCCTGTTTTTTGAAATGCTTGGCGGCGATTTTTCCGATACGGCGGCGGTTTTCTACTTCCCTTATCGCAGTGCCGATGACGAAAAGAAATTTTCAAAAGGTATACTCAAAAAGCTCTCGGATATAGCTCTCACTGTTGAGTTTTACAGAGAGGCTCCCACAAGTCCGTCACTCCATAAGTGGGTAAAGAGGCACTTCACGAGTGCCAAGGTTACGATTGACGACGCCTGCGTTTCTTATATCATCAATAGCGTCGGCAACGACATGAGCACTCTCAATTTTGAGATAGAAAAGCTCTGCGCCTATGTCAGTACGCGCGAGCCAAAGGTAATATACTCAAACGATGTCGACTTTGTATGCATCAAAAACGCCGATGCGCGTATCGACGATATATCCAAGGCAATCCTCGCAGGCAACTACGAGGCGGCGGTTACGGCATTGTCGGTGCTGCGGTCAGAGCGCGTTTTGGAGATATATATTTTCGGCGCAATAGCAAATAGGTTTTCTCAGCTTGCGGCCGTCGACTATTATTACAAAACCGAGGGAAAAAGCCTCCAGGAGATAGTTGAAATCACGGAGCTGCGCGATTTTGTGGTGAGAAACAATATTACAACGCTCTCAGGACTATACCGAAGCTTTTCGGGCAAGGGCAGTCCGTGCGACGCCTATTCGCATATTCTCGCAGAGTATGACGAAAAACTAAAAGGCTCTGCCTCCGACAAATTTTTGCTTTTGGAGAATATGATTTTCAAAATGACAACAATCTGATATCGGAATGAGCACACTCAGGGTATTTATTTCGATTCACAGTATAATATAATTATGTAGATACTTGGTATATAGAACATTTGTTCTATAGGTTAGTATAAAATTTTTAAAGAAAGGATGGAAAGATATATGAACGACATAGCAATCGACCTTGGCACATCCTCTGTACAGGTATATGTCAAGGGCAAGGGCGTTGTTCTCGAGGAGCCTGCTGTTGTTGCAGTAGATAAGACAAGCGGCAAGGTACTCAAGGTCGGCAAGGAAGCTGAGGTTATGCTCGGAAGAACTCCCGGCAACATTCTTGCTGTAAAGCCTCTCACAGGTGGAGTTATCTCCGACTTTGATGCAACCCTCAAAATGCTTCAGGCAATTCTGCGCAAGGCTGTGGGACAGTCGTTTTTTAAGCCGAGAGTTATTGTCTGCGTTCCGAGCTCGATAACCGAGGTTGAGGAGCGAGCTGTCTGCGACGCTGCAATCCAAGCAGGCGCAAAAAAGACATATCTCATAGAGAGCCCTGTTGCGGCGGCGATAGGCGCAGGTATTGATATTTCGAAGCCTGTAGGCAACCTTGTTGTCGATATCGGCGGCGGCACAACAGATGTGGCGGTGATTTCGCTCCACAATGTTGTGGCTTCCGAGTCTATCAAGATCGCCGGCGACGCTGTAGATGAGGCAATTATTAAGTATGTTCGCCGCAAGTATAATGTACTCATTGGCGAGCGCACAGCACAAGAGCTCAAGATAAATATCGGCTGTGCATGGCCGAGCGACAAGATCACCTCTATGCAGGTCAAGGGCAGATGTCTGATTGAGGGTCTCCCCCGCATGGTTGAGATTAACTCACAGGAAATGCTCGAGGCAATCGAGGAACCGATTACAGCTATTATGAACGCAATCTGCTCTGTTATCGAGCGCACACCCCCTGAGCTTGTTGGAGATATCGCTGCGGCGGGCATAGTGCTTACAGGCGGAATGTCACAGCTTCATGGCATAGACAACCTGGTTGAGCATGTTACGGGCATCCGTACATTCATAGCCGAGAACCCGATTAAGTGCGTAGCAATCGGCGCAGGCAGAACGCTCAACAACATCTCACTCATTACAGCAGGTACAATTAACCTTGCAAGACAGCGTCAGGAAAGGCTGTAACAAAAATGTTTCATGTGAAACAAAAGTGTGACAAAGAGGTTAAATCTGACGCTTTTTGGTAAAAATGTTTCATGTGAAACATACTTTTTGAAGAAAAATATAGATTTTGTAAATATGGTGCTATAATGCAGTATAATGTAAAGAACCTCCTCCCTAACGAGGAACGCTTGCTCGATAATATTGTAAGTGCAATTTCAGAGGGTACACGCGCTCATTCGTATATTATAGAGGGCGGAACGGCGCAGTCGCGGCTTAAGTGCGGAATATATACGGCCTGCGCTGTGACCTGTAAAGAAAAAGTTTCGGGACTTCCCTGCCTTGAATGCCCGTCCTGCAGAAAAATTCTCTGCGGCGAGCATATGGATGTAGAGGTTATAGGCAAGGACACCGAGTCGGTAAAGGACGAGATAAAGGTCGATGAGATACGCAGGCTGCGCAAGGATGCGTATGTTCTTCCTACCGACGGCGATTATCATATATATATCATAGCTGAATGTAACAGAATGAACGAAAGGGCGCAGAATGCACTTCTCAAGGTGCTTGAGGAGCCGCCCGAGAGTGTCCTGTTCTTGCTGCTTACCGCGTCAAAGGAGTCTTTGCTTCCCACAGTAACCTCGAGAGCGATGAGTCTGAGCCTCGGAAACGGTGGTTTTGACGAAACTTTTGAGGCGATTTGTGATAAATTCCCCAATAAAGACAAGGAACTTTGCAAAAGAGCGGCAAAAATACAGGTAATGCTCGATAATTTTGAGCTTGACGGAGTTATGATAGACAGACTTGACGGAGCGGTAGCTGTGGCTGAGGAGTTTTTTGTAAAGGGCAACAGGAGAATTAATGAGCTTCTGCCCAGAAAATCAGAGGAGCTGACACTTTGTCTGTATATTCTCGCTCTTGCGGCGCGCGATATCTGCGTTGCCAAGAAAAACAGCTCTGTTTCTACTGTTATTCTTGCCGGCTCACAGCTTCAGACGGCTGTAAATATGTATACTGTAAAAAAAGCACTGGCGCTGTACACCGCATTTTCGGCGGCGGCAGAGAGAATCTCAGCGTTTGGCAATACAAATGCAGTTCTCTCAGAGCTGTTCACGGCGCTTCGTAAATGAATTTACACGAAAGGACTAAAATGGATAGAAAAGATAGAAATGTGAAGCCGGGTGACAGCGAAATTGTTACCAAAAAGGGCTTTTTTATGAGTCTGCCGACCAAGAAAAAGAAAGAATCTTCTCCGCAGGAAAAGCCTAAAGCAGATAAGGCAAAACCTGCAAAGGCAGAAAAACAGCCCGTAAAGCAGGAAAAACCTCAGAATAACGGCGGCAGAAACGGCAAAAGCAACAGAAACCGTCACAACGACCGCAGAAATAACAACAGACACAAAGGAGGCAGACCTTTTGATGAACGCGAACAGAACACAAAGCGTGAAGAAAGAGCTCCCGAAAAGGACGCAGGTGGCAACAACAATCACGGCAACAATAACAATAGAAAGAAGAACGCCCAAGGCAGAGGCGACAGACACAGCACAAAAGAAAAGCATCAGCCTTCGATTCTCTCTGACCTTGGTTACAACTCGGAGCTTTTAAGACCAAAGAAAAAGGTTGATCCTGTCACCGAGGAGCGCGAGGAGAGGATAGATTATTCCAAGGCGATACCTCTGCGCGACCAGATTTATCCTCCCAAAAAGGAAAAAAAGCCGATTACAGAGGAAGAAAAGGACGGCAAGACAGAGATTATCGGCGTTCGCTTCAAGGAAGCGGGAAAAATTTATTATTTCGACCCTGATGGCAATGTTGTCGATTTCGGCACTCCTGTTATTGTTGAAACGGCAAGAGGAATAGAATATGGCTTTACTGCTATTGCAAACCGCTATATCCCGTCCGAGGTTATAGTAAATCCGCTCAAAAAGATTGTAAGAATAGGCACAGCTGCCGACAAGGCAAGGCTGGATGCCAACAAGGAGCTCGAAAAGCAGGCAGGACAGACCTTTAACGAAAAGGTGAAAAAGCTCGGACTTGAGATGAATCTTGTGGGCGTTGAATACACCTTTGACAACTCCAAGCTGCTCTTTTATTTCTCGGCAGAGGGCAGAGTAGACTTTCGTGAGCTTGTAAAGGAGCTCGCCTCTGTGTTCAGAACAAGAATAGAGCTCCGTCAGGTAGGCGTACGCGACGAGGCAAAGATTATGGGAGGACTCGGCGTATGCGGCAGAGCTATATGCTGTAAGTCGTTCCTTGGTGAATTTGCACAGGTATCAATTAAAATGGCAAAGGACCAGAGCCTCTCACTCAATTCAGCCAAGATTTCGGGCACTTGCGGCAGACTTCTCTGCTGTCTGCGCTATGAGGACGAGGTCTATCAGCAGGAATACGAGCGCACTCCCAAGGTTGACGCGCTTGTCGAAACTGCAGAGGGCAAGGGTGTTGTTGTAGAGACAAATCCGCTTAAGGGAATCGTAAAGGTTCGCCTTGACAGCAAAAAGGATTCGCCTCCACAGCCTTTTCACCGCGACGATGTCAAGATTTTAGGTTATATCAAGCGCAACAGCTCGGAAGAAGAAAAAGAGCTCAAGGAGCTTGAGGAATAACCAAAAAGAACACTTGTTCTATATTCAGGGCGGACTTTTGTCCGCCCGCCTTTTAGTACAGGAGGCATGATGGAAAAGACAAAAACAAGCAAAAACGGCGTTGACATTCATTATTACCCGAACAGCGCACTGCATTCGTTTTGCCTGAGTATATATGCCAAGGCAGGACCTATGTATGAGAGCGAGAAAGACAGCGGAATATCGCATTTTGTCGAGCATATTATATTCAGAAATATAAATATGCTTATGGACGGCAGTCTGTATGACAGACTCGACGAGCTCGGACTTACTTTTACTGCGGCGACATACAAGGAGTTTTTGCAGCTTACAATAACAGGCGCGAGCAAAAATTTTGCCCATGCCGCGCAGATTTTGACAAAGGCGTTTCACCCGCTGCAAAAAGAGCTCTCCGACAGGGAATTTGAACTTGAAAAGGGCAGAATCAAGGCAGAAATCCGCGAGTACGACGAAAAAACAACCCTCGAGTATGCAGTAAAAAAGCAGACCTGGGGTGACACGCCCATCTCGCGCCTGATAACAGGAACGCTCGGCTGCGTGAGCAAGATAAGTCTTGCCGCCTGCGAGAGAGCAAGGAGCGAGATTTTCTCGGCAGGCAATTTTTTTGCTTATGTTACAGGCAATGTCAGCAGGGACGACATAGATTTTCTGAGCGACACGCTTGATGGTTTTGCGTTTTCAAAAAGCTCGCAAAACCGTGACAATATAAGCCTTGTGCCCGACAAATTCGGGAAAAGAGAGCCCGGTGTTATAAAAAAGGACTCGTCCTACTATATGGTAGAGCTGTCGTTTGACATAGACACGGGAGCAAGCACAAAGCCTGCGCGCAATCTGTTTTATGATATAATGTTCTCGGGCGAGAACTCGCGTATGTTCCGCGAGCTTTCAGAAAATCTCGGGTATATATACAGCTACGACGCAAAGCTAGAGGAGTACCGCAATGTGGGAAATCTCAGTATTTCCTATGAGGTAAGTCTTTCCAATCTTTATGAGAGCCTCGAAAAGGTAGTATTTTTGTGCAATAGTCTCAAAAGCGCGGCACAGGGACTTTCGAGAGCGAAGGTTTACTATACCGACAACGCCGAGCTTGCACTCGATAACGCCGAGGAGCTTAACTGGAATATGGCGTACGAAAACTATATTCTCGGCACAGGCGAGAGTGCAATTTTCAGCGTGGAGCAAAAGAAACAGGCTTATCTTGCCGTCACAGAGAAAGACATCTGCCAAATAGCGCGCGACACCTTCAGAACAAGTCGCCTTGTCGCGGGTATAAAGGGCAAAAAGAAGAAAATAGATGACGAAAGAATAAATAAAATTCTAGGCATGCTTAATGTGTAACAGGATTTTTATAATTGATTTTACAAATTGTTGCATATGAATAGTTATAAGCGATTGAATATTATGGGAGTGCAGCCGCCATACTATGTCGGAGAAAATCCCGACGGTAATATTCTAAAAGATCTCGACAAGGGTATGGAGTAATGAAAAAATTTTTCAAATCAATTTTCGGATATGTTAAAACGGTATTCGAATATGTAAAAGTGTTTTTTAAATGGCTTCTCATAGCGGCTTTTGTGGGAGCTGTGGGGGGAATAACGGGAGTTTTGTTGCATTTTTGCGTGGATGGCGTGACAGAGCTCAGGGAAGAAAACTCGTATCTTATATATTTTCTGCCGCTCGGGGGACTTCTGATAGTGGCGCTTTATCGCGCTTTCCGCTCTATGGGACGCCTTGATACCAACCGCGTTATAGAAGCGGCGAGAGAAAATATAAAAGTGCCTTTTGTGACCGTTCCGCTTATTTTTGTGAGCACGGTTATAACACACCTTTTCGGCGGCTCGGCAGGTCGCGAGGGGGCAGCGCTGCAGATTGGCGGCGGTATCGGATACAATATCGGAAAGCTTTTTAAATTTGGAGAAAACGATATACACATTATCACAATGGCAGGTATGAGCAGCGTCTTTGCCGCTCTTTTTGGAACGCCTGTGACGGCGGCGATCTTTTCGCTCGAGGTGATAAGCGTCGGCGTGCTCAACTATGCAGGTCTTTTGCCGTGTGTGATTGCGTCGGCGTCGGCTTATCATATTTCGCGCTTTTGCGGAATTGCTCCTATGCATTTTGATTCGATAGATTTTGCACCTGCAACCGCAGGTGTGGTTGCCAAGGTTGCGATTATTGCTCTTTGCGGAGCGGTTTTGAGCATAGTTTTTTGTAAGTCTGTAAAAAAGTGCGATCTTTATATGGACAAGTTATTTCACAACAGCTACCTGCGTGTGTTTGTGGGAGGCGTGATTGTGGTTCTTCTCACGCTTGCTGTCGGCACGCGCGATTATAACGGTGCAGGTATGGATGTTGTTGCAAGAGCACTGTCGGGTGAGGCAAGAGTGTGGGATTTTGCGCTCAAGATAATTTTTACTGCAGTTACTATTGCCGCAGGCTTTAAGGGCGGAGAGATTATACCGTCGCTTTTTATCGGCTCGACCTTCGGCTGTGTGCTTGCTAATATTATCGGACTTGACCCGGGCTTTGGCGCGGCGGTTGGTATGATTGCGCTTTTCTGCGGAGTTGTAAACTGTCCCGTGGCTTCGGTTTTCCTTGCTATCGAGCTGTTTGGCACGCAGGGAATACTCTATTTTGCCATAATCTGCGCCATAAGCTATCTTATGTCGGGCTACGCGGGGCTTTATAACAGCCAGAAGATTGTATATTCAAAGCTTAGTGCCGATTATATTGATACAAATGCTAACTGATAGCGAATTTACTCTTAGAAATCCAAAAAAGCAACAAAATAAGTCCAAAAAAGCAACATATAATCGAAAAAGTCCATAGACATTTTATACTTCTGGTGTTATACTGTTAGCGGAGATTATTTTGGAGTTTACGGGAGGCTCAGACAATGCAGCTTGCAGCTATGCTCTTGCTGGTGCTTTGTACTTTTATTCACCAGCTTGAGGGCGTTTTTATCAAAAAATACAACTCAAAGCATGACAAGGGCGGTTTTATCTTCACATCGCTTGTGTCGCTTTTTTCAATGCTGTTCTTTGTTATAACAGACAAGGGCGGATTTGATTTTTTGCCAGGTATGATACCGTATGCAATAGTTGCAGGCATCTGCTATTTTACGGCTTCTTATCTTACATACGAAGCGTTCGAGAGCGGCTCTTATGTAATGTCAAATCTTATTCTTTCGTATTCGCTGACATTTTCAATCGCCTACGGACTTATATTCCTTGACGAGCCGACAACCATGTTTACTTTCCCCGGACTTGCGATAATGTTCTTCTCTATCTTCCTTGTCAGAGGCGAGAAAAAGGATTCGGACGGCGGATTTTCTGCCAAGTGGCTCGTGTGCATACTTTTGTCGGCTGTGGGAAACGGACTTTTTGCCGTTATCTCCAAAATGCAGCAGGTTGAGTTTGACAATTCCTGCACAAACGAGTTCATGATACTGACTCTTGCAATATCGGCGGTTACTTTGTTTATTGTAGGTATGATAAAGGAGGGCAAGCACCTTTCTTATATCCTCAAAAACGGCGGTCTTTATGCTGTGGGCTCGGGTCTTTCCAACGGAGCGACAAACCTCTTGTCGCTCGCAATAAACATGATGATACCCCTTTCGCTCAAGGCTCCTGCCAACGCAGGTATCAAGATAATTATGTCGTTTATGCTTGCAAAGCTCTTGTTTAAAGAAAAGTTCTTAAAGCGTCAGGTCATAGGCGTTGTCCTCGGAACGGTAGCACTGATACTTCTGAATATAAAGCTTTAATGTTTTGAAACATAAATATCCCTCCGTTTTACGGAGGGATATTTTATGTTAAAGAGATTTTAATTACCCTTGAAAAAATAGAAATTGTGTGCTATAATAACTACACTACCACATTTACTCATGTTAATAAAATTCTGTTACAAGGGGTACGCTATGTAAAAAGCGTACGCTCTTGTTCGTCATACCTTGTAACAGAGTTGTATGAGTAAAGTGTGTGGTAGCTCTTTTGAACAGAGTGATGCGTTTTTTGGTGCGTGGCTCTGCTTCGGTAGGTTACGCACTTTTTTATTTTAAGGGGATTTATTAGCCTTGAAAAAACAAAAAATATGTGGTATAATATGCTTGCCAAACAATTTCATAAAAAACTCTTAAAGAGAGGAGACTATACCTTGGTAAAAGGTGTTCTCTCTTTTTTCAGTCTCTGCTTTAAGAGGTATGAAATTGTTTGGCGACAATGAGAGATACGCTTTTTCGGTGCGTTCCTCTCGGAGCGCACTTTTTTATTTTACGGAGAATGAGATGATAGTAACTTTCTGTGGACACAAGAATTTGCCTGTTTTTTCGGAAGAGTTGATAAAAAAGGCAGTTTTTGCCGAGGCCGAGAAGTTGGTTTTAGAGGGAGCCGACACTTTTTTTCTCGGCGGCTATGGGGAGTTTGATACCGTGTGCGCTGTTGCTGTAAGAGAGCTCAAGAGAAAGTATTCTCACATACGCTCGGTGCTTGTGATTCCGTATATCAACAGAGATTACAACAAGTATTTGTACGACGAGTCTCTCTATCCTCCGATAGAGAATGTCCCTCTGCGCTTTGCGATATCCCACCGCAACAAATATATGGTAAAAAAGGCAGATGTTGTAATATCCTATGTCACCCACAATTACGGCGGAGCTTATACATCTCTCAAGTATGCAAAAAGTCAAAAGAAGAGAATTATCGAAATACAGAAATAAAAAGCAGCAGACCTTGCGCGCTTTAGGCTTCCCACGCGGTCGGGCGAGAGAGTGTGCATCGCTATCACGCAGGCGTTGTCCTCGGAACGGTAGCACTGATACTTCTGAATATAAAGCTTTAAACTCTCAGAAAACCTTCTTCGGAAGGTTTTTCTTCTTAAAAAGAGGAATTACATCCTGCTGCGCAGGGCATAACTATTGTATCAAAGCGAAAGGAAAGATTTTATGATAGAGCGCGATACAATAAGACTTCTGCGCGAGTGTGACGCAGGGGTAAAAATGGGCACATCGTCAATCGACGATGTAGTGAAATATGTTAAAGATGGCGATTTTAAGAAAAAGCTGTACGACTGCAAGGACGAGCACGCAAAGCTCGACTCGGAAATTCAGAGTCAGCTCGACAGATTCGGCGACGAGGGCAAGGACCCTGCTCCTATGGCCAAGGGAATGTCGTGGATGAAGACAAATGTTATGCTTGCCGTAAACGAGTCGGACGAAACTGTCGCCGACCTTATGACAGACGGCTGCAATATGGGGGTAAAATCGCTGAATAAGTACCTCAATAAGTATAAAGCCGCCGACGAGGTGTCAAAGGACATCGCAAAGCGTCTTATCAACCTCGAGGAAAAGCTTGCGGTCGATATAAGAAGCTATCTGTAAAACAAGAGAAAGTTATTCTGTCTGCCGGAATAACTTTTTCTTGCATTATATGTGAAATTGTGATCGCGGCATACAAAAGCGTGTTGTCCTTGACTTTAATGTCGTTTTTTGATATAATAGAACGCGGTGGAAAAATTTTCATTTTAAGTGAAAGGATTCTCTTTATTTATGCACAACGAAAAAAGAAGTAGCTTTACGGGGAAGATAGGCTTTGTCCTCGCTGCGGCAGGCTCTGCGGTAGGACTTGGAAATATATGGAGATTTCCGTATCTTGCGGCAAAGTACGGCGGAGGTATTTTTCTGCTTGTATATATTATTCTTGCCGTAACATTCGGCTTTGCTCTTATGATCGGCGAAATAGCTCTCGGCAGAAAGACGGGACTGAGCGCTGTCGGCGCATTTGGGAAGCTTAACAAAAAATATTCTTTTATCGGTTATCTCGCGGCACTCGTTCCTGCCATTATCCTGCCGTATTATTCGGTTATCGGCGGCTGGGTTACAAAATATCTTTATGAGTTTGCGGCAGGAAATGCCGCGGCAACAACCTCCGACACATATTTCGGAGATTTTATTGCCGGTACGGCACAGCCTATTTTGTGGTTCAGCCTGTTTATCGGCGTTACCGCAATAATCGTGCTTTTCGGTGTTGAAAAGGGTATCGAGCAGATGAGCAAGGTTATGATGCCTGTGCTTGTGGTGCTCTCGGTATTTATTGCCGTATACTCTGCGTGTATGCCGGGCGCGCTTGACGGCGTTCTTTATTACATAACTCCCGATTTCAGCAAGTTCTCGGTGACAACCGTGCTTGCAGCCATGGGACAGCTTTTCTACTCAATGTCGCTTGCAATGGGTATTATGATAACATACGGCTCATATATGAAAAAGGATGTGAATCTCGAGTCCTCTGTTTCGCAGATAGAGCTTTTTGACACGGGTATCGCTTTCCTTGCAGGACTTATGATTATCCCTGCGGTGTTTGTTTTCTCGGGCGGCACTCCCGAGGCGCTCGGAAAGGGTCCCAGCCTTATGTTCGAAACGCTTCCCAAGGTGTTTGACAATATGTTCGGTGGCGAGATTATCGGCACACTCTTCTTTGTACTTGTGCTTCTTGCGGCGCTCACCTCGTCAATCTCGCTTATGGAAACTGTCGTTTCGATTTTCTGCGACAAGTTCAGAGTATCAAGACGCATATCCTGCCTTATTGTTCTTGCAATATCGGTGGCTCTCGGGCTTCCCTCGGCTTTAGGATACGGAGCTCTGTCGGGTATTGAAACTATGGGAATGAAGTTCCTTGATTTGTTCGACTTTATGAGCAACAGCGTTATTATGCCGATAGTTGCGCTTCTCACCTGTGTGTTTATCGGCTATGTAATAAAGCCGCAGGCGATATCGGAAGAAATAGAACTTTCGGGCAAATTCAAGCGAAAGAAGCTCTTCGGTGTTGTAATCAAGTATATCGCGCCGGTATTTATAGTGCTTATCCTTGTTTCGTCTGTGCTTGACGCGATGGGAGTTATGAAAATCTGACAAAACAAAAAGTGCCGTCATGCGTGATGGCACTTATATTTTTCGCTTTTTATGATAAAATAGTAAAAAGAGGTTTTGAATATGAAAAAGACAAAAGACATTTTGCTTACTCTTGCAGGAACGCTGCTTGCAGGCGTGGGTATCGGTGCGTTTCTGACGCCCAACAAGGTTGTCGGCGGCGGTGCTTCGGGTATTGCAACCGTGCTTTATCACACGCTCGGGTTTCCGCCCGGAGTGAGCTTTTTTGTGCTCAATGCGCTGTTTTTGATTGTGAGCTACAAGGCACTTGGCAGGGAGTTTGTGCTTAAGACTCTGCTCGGCTCGACGCTTATGTCGGTTTTTGTGCAGATTTTCTCAATGATTCCTTTTAGCACAGACGACCTTATGCTTGCAGTTATATTCGGCTCGGTGCTTTACGGCATCGGTATCGGCCTCGGCTTTGCCGCAGGCTCGTCTACCGGCGGCACAGATATACTCGGCAGGCTCGCTCAGCAAAGATTCAGCTCGGTGCCGATAGGCAGAATTCTGCTGTTTGTCGACGGAGCAATAATTCTTGCGTCGTTTTTTGCTTTCGGAAACGCCCAGCTTACAATGTACGGCTTTCTTTCGCTTTTTATCGGCAGCTTTTCGATAGATTTTGTTATAGACAGGCTCAATCTGTCGCGCCTTACCTTTGTTATCACCGAAAAGGGTGAGCAAATCGCAAAAAAACTTGTGTCAACCTCAACACGCGGCGTAACTTCGATTGATGTCCTCGGCGTGTACAGCGGCAAGAGGAAGAAAATGCTCTTCTGCGCTCTCAAAGAGAGCGAGGTCGAGAAGTTCCAGGGCAAAATTCTTGATATCGACCCTGAGGCGTTTATTGTCTTTGCCGAATCTCAAAAGATAAAGGGCAAGGGCTTTTATCTCTACAAATAAAATATGCTTCCCGCGAGGGAAGCTTTTGTTTTACAAAAACAGCGTCACAAATATACCTGCAAGAACAATGCAAGCGCATATGAGCTTGTAGATAATATTCTTTTCTTTAAACACAAGCCAGCCTGTGAGAACAGTCACTACGACCAACGACTGCTTTATCACTGTCATAAGCGTAACCTCGCTGTGGGGGCTTGCGTTAGCTTCAAACAAAAGTCTGTCGCCGACAACAAGCGAGAGGCTCATGAGGGGTATCCAGTAGTTTGAAACTGCGGCACGCAGAGAGATTTTTTGCCTTTTTATAAGAAGAACTGCGCCGTATATGAGCGTCATAAAGAGCATAAACCAGAACTGCAGCTGGGATGCGTCCATATCTTTCATAAGCACCTTGTCCATCGTGCCCGAAACGGCATTCAAAAAGCAGTTCACAAGCACAGCAAGCAGGGTAACAAGCGTAATGCCCCTGGCAGCGGCGCTTTTTTTGAGGTTTGCAAGCAAAAGGCCGAGTATTACAAGAGCCGTTCCGACGGCTTTCGGGGCAGTAAAGCTCTCGCCGAGAACAAAAACGCCGAGCAGAGTCGAGAAGACCATTCTCGACAGGTCCATAATTCCATAAAGGCTTACCGACATATTCTTTATAGAATAAATAGCGCACGCCCACGCCGCGCAGCAGACAGCTGCCTTTAAAAACGAGTAGAATATGTATATCGGTGCAGTTGACAGAGCGTGAGCCGAAAAGGGAAGAACAAGAATAAGCCCGAAAAGGGTGTAAAAAAAGAGTATCTCCTCAGAAGAACTCTTTCTGAGAGCCGCCTTTTTCATTCCCTCGCGCATGCCCTTTGCAAGACTGTATATTATCACAAAAATTATCCAAAAATGTTCCATAATCGCTCCGAAAGTGTTTTAACCTTTACATTTTACTCTTTTTTCTGACAAAAATCAAGAGTATGGCGAAAGTGGAGTTGTATTTTTTGATTTTGTATGATATAATAACCTTAAAAAATAAAGTTGAACTATAGGCTTGCAAAAAGGAGACTATCTTATGCGTATAGCTATTGATTTGGATGGAGTTGTCTTTAATTCAGATATGTTTTTTATGGCAATGGGAGAAATATATGATTGTCGTATTTTAGGCAGGAACAGTTTGATAAAACCTGATGAGTCAAGAGTTCAAGAAAAGTATAATTGGAATGACAAAGAAATTGAGGGTTATATTCAAAATTTTTCCTGTGACAAACGATTCGATATTATGCCCTGTGCTGCAGAGGTGATTAATTTTTTAAAAGACAGCGGAAATGAAGTATATTTTGTTTCTGCCAGAGGGCAGTTTTCGCGCGAAGAAGTCATTGTTGCAAAAGAAAAACTTGAAACTGCAGGACTTCAAGCCGACAAGTATTTCTGGAATTGTAGTGACAAGGGAGATTTTTGCAAAGAAGAACAAATAGATGCCATAATAGATGATCGTTATGATGTGGGCGAGGGTCTTGAAGGTACAGACATTGTATTCCTACATTTTCGTATGGCAGGAAAAAGAAAAGCCGTTGCTCGAAAAAATTTATATGAAGTTCATAATTGGGGGGAAATTTACAGGATTTTTTCTGATTTACAAGTGTTATAATCATATAGTCGTACTTTCAGAAAAATACATTGTGTAAATAGATAATGTGACAATAGATATAACGGAGAAAAGGAATTTATGAAAGAAAATGTGTTTATTGGCTGGAGTGGCAACCGTGAGTTGGCAATAAAAATCAAAGAAAAGTTAGATGAAAAAGGTTGTTTATGTATTGTTGGCGGAAATTATAACAAGAATCCTGGTAATATACAAATTCAAGGAACGGAAAGAGGTGCGATAAACAAAACTGTTCGCAATCAGATGGATTACTGCAATCAGGCAATAGTTTTGCTGCAAAAGAAAAAGGAAACAATGCAAATTAGTGGAAATTTGTGGTATGAACTTGGGTATTTGACAGCAAAGAACGACTCTTCCAAAATACATATTTTTTATATTGATATGGATTCTACTGCGGACAAAGCGATTCCAAGTGATATACATGGAAGTTGGGGAAATCTCGTTTCAACAACCGATAAAACTAATGATCAAATAGCTGACGAGATAGTAAAATTCTTTTTGCAAAATATAAATGCTGATTTGCAGGAGGAAAAAATCCAGAAAATTAACAACCATCGTCATATTGAGTACGCATTAGATGTTCATTTAGAACGCCCTTTGTTTTCACACTACGATCTGGCAAAACAGCTAATCTTTTATGTGCAAGCCGCTTTTATATATCAAGAAAGTAAAATTTCATCTCAAAAATGTGAAGAGCTCCGGCACTCGCTGATAAAGGGGCTGATTAAATCAGAAGAGTTAATGGTTGTTTTGGAGTATGCGAGATTGACATTTGAGGTGTTTGATATGGCAATCCCGTCTGCAAAAGACGGAAGAACATCGTTGAAAGGTGCGGAATTCAGAAAAATTCTGAGAGAATATAAAGCGTTGATGTCACTGTTGTTAAACAAGAAAAGAGATGAGCATTTTCGTTTTTCGACTATCAGAATTGATTCGAAAGATATTCAGAGCAAGCAGGACGAATTTATTAATTGGATGATTGCACAGGCCCAACAGCATATAACCTATTTATTTATGACATATTTTAACAGCGCGGAATTGGATGTGGAAGGAAAAGATTTTGATGACCTATTAAAAGAAGCTGTTGAGTTTGGAGTTTCTGCTGTTAGAAATCTGGAGATTCTGGGCGAGGACCCGACTAATGCGGAGTATGCCCGTTTGCTACTTGGATATGTTTATCGTAATTTGTCTGTGTTTTCAAATTTGTTGCAGAAAACCGAAGAAGGAATCGAATATCAGAGAAAGTCATATGAGCTCAGAAAGTATCTCTATGTTGAAGCAACGCATGGAACTCTGTGGAATGTCGATTTGAAAAATTATATAGCGTTAGAGTACTTTTTACAGCGAGTAGAAAATGTGAAAAACATAGAAGACTCTTTTGAACGAATGGATGCTATATCTGAAATCCGGGAATATATTCGAGAAACACAAAAATATGAAGAGTCAAAAATGCTGATGTTTTCTAACTTGGTTAAAACTTTCACCTTAGTAGAAAAAGAGGTGTGAACTCTCCGGGGCGACTATAACTGAAGACTATTTGTTGACGCTTGACAATACAGTATAATTAATTAAAAGCAAAGCAAAAAACTATCAGAGGTGAAACCGTGCTTTTATTCTACATAAGACGCTGAGACCCGATATACCATTCCCGGCTTTTGCAACGCGATTAATTTCTAATGTCAAACAAATAATTATCGGAGGAAAGAAAATGCTTTCATTTGAAAACGACTACAACAAAGGCGCACATCCGAAGCTTCTGCAAAGGCTTGTCGAAACAAACGACGAGGCGCTCACAGGCTACGGCTTTGACAAATACACCCTTTCCGCTAAGGAAAAGATAAAAAAAGCGTGCGGCAAGGATGACGCCGAGGTGTATTTTATCTCGGGCGGCACACAGACAAATTCACTCATAATCTCATCGGTACTAAAGCCTTATGAGGGCGTAATTTCTGTACAGACGGGACATATAAACACCCACGAGGCAGGCGCGATCGAGGCGACAGGCCATAAGGTGATAGCACTTTCGCAAAAAGACGGAAAGATAGACGGAAAAGAGCTTGAGAGCTATCTTGCAGATTTTTTTGCTGACGCAAATCACGAACACGCCGTATTCCCCGGCATGGTGTATATCTCGTATCCGACAGAGTACGGCACCCTTTATACAAAAGACGAGCTGAGCGCCATATCGAGAGTATGCCGCGAGTACAAAATCCCGCTCTTTCTTGACGGAGCAAGACTCGGATACGGACTTGCGAGCAATGCGTGCGATATGACTCTTTGTGACATTGCGAGTCTTTGCGATATATTCTATATCGGCGGCACAAAGGTGGGCGCACTCTGTGGCGAGGCTGTTGTTTTTTCGGGAAGTCACAGACCTGCGCATTTTCTCACTCTTATCAAGCGTCACGGAGCGCTGCTTGCCAAGGGCAGACTGTGCGGAGTGCAGTTTGACACCCTCTTTACAGACGGTCTTTATTTTGAAATAAGCAAAAATGCTATAGCAGCTGCAGAGCTTATGAAAAAAGTATTTGCCGACAAGGGCTATAGGTTCTATCTCAGCTCACCCACAAATCAGCAGTTTATCATTATTGAAAACTCAAAAATGAAAGAGCTCTCTGAAAAGGTGGTTTTCAGCTTCTGGGAGAAATATGACGAAAATCACACTGTTGTGCGCTTTGCCACAAGCTGGGCGACAACAGAGCGCGATATAGAAAGGCTGAAAGAGCTATTGTGAGAAAAGGAGAAAATATGAAAAAGATTTTATTGTCAGTTTTTGTTCTGGCAGCGCTTTTGCTTTGCTCGTGCGCATCGTATTCCGTGAAAGAGGTCGACGAGCTTCCCGAGGGATTTATCCTGCTTGATGAGGCAATCTCGCAGACAGACGGAATTTCCTACACCTTTTCAAACGGGCAGTTCGCGCTGCTTGACAGCGAGGGAAAAAGCGTTTTCCAGACGCATATCAAAAACAGCTCGTTTATAGTAGAATATATGAGCAAGTATTTTGTAAACGAAGATGAATACTTCAAAGAGTATTTTGAATACCTTGACAGGCAGTAAATTACAACAAAAAAAGACAGATTTTCGTTTGGAAATCTGTCTTTTTTTACAAACTTTATTTTTTTGCGAAAAAAGTGTTTACAGGAAATTTTATATGTGTTATAGTGTATTTGGTGGAAGTTGGGAATTTTAAAGAATGACACCAGATTTTCACCCACAACTAAATACGGAATTCTATTATCACACCATTATGTATAAATAGGAGAAAAATAGTTATTAATATTTTTTATGAGGTGATAAAATGACAATTTTTGATGTATTGACACTTATCGGCGGCCTTTGCCTGTTCCTTTTTGGAATGAATGTAATGGGCGACTCTCTCGAGCGCAGAGCGGGAGGCAGTCTTAAAAAGGTGCTGGGCACGCTTACCAAAAACAAGTTTACCGGATTTCTTACAGGCCTTGGTGTAACAGCAGTTATCCAGAGCTCCTCTGCCACAACCGTTATGGTTGTCGGATTTGTCAACTCGGGCATTATGACGCTCAGACAGTCAATCAGCGTAATTATGGGCGCCAATATCGGTACAACTGTTACTGCATGGATTCTTAGCCTTGGCGGCATTTCGAGCAGCAATATGTTTGTAAAGCTTTTGAAGCCTTCCTCGTTTACTCCGATACTTGCTCTTATCGGTATTGCCCTTTATATGTTCGGAAAGACAAGCAAGAAAAAGGACACGGGTACGATTCTTCTGGGCTTTGCGACCCTTATGTTCGGTATGGAGACAATGTCGGGCGCCGTAAAGGGACTTGCCGAGGTTGAAGCATTCCAGAATATGTTCTTAATGTTCAAGAATCCCGTTCTCGGCGTTCTTGTGGGAGCTTTTCTTACAGCTGTTATCCAGTCGAGCTCGGCTTCTGTCGGTATTTTGCAGGCTCTTTCTGTTACGGGACAGGTTTCCTACGGTGCCGCAATCCCGATTATTATGGGACAGAATATCGGTACCTGTATCACAGCCATTCTCTCGTCGTTCGGAACAAACAAGAACGCAAAGAGAGCGGCTGTCGTACATCTTTCGTTCAATGTTCTCGGTACTGTTATATGGTTGAGCGTTTTCAGTGCAATTTCGGCGTTGCTCAGACCTGTGCTTCTTGATATGTCTGCAACATATCTCGGCATCGCAATAGCGCACTCAATCTTTAATGTTGCGTGTACCGCAGTTCTTCTTCCGATGTCAGGACTTCTGGAGAAGCTTGCCATAAAGCTTGTTCCCGACTCTGACAAGAAGGATGTTGTTGTAGAACTTGACGAAAGACTTCTCACAACTCCCCCTATCGCGCTTGAGCGCTGCAGCAATGTAGTTGCACAGATGGGCGAGCTTGCTGTAGAGGGATTCAAAAGTGCACTTGGTCTTGTCGGCGGCTACGATGCGGTGATCGCAGACGAGGTGCGCGGGGCAGAGGAAAAGGCAGACCACTTTGAGGACATTCTCGGCACATATCTTGTAAAGCTCAGCCGCAATCAGATAAGCGATACCGACAGTGCTGAAGTGTCAAAGCTCTTAAAGCTCATCGGTGACTTTGAGCGAATTTCCGACCACAGCGTAAATCTTCTCGAATCTTTGGAAGAGCTTCGCGACAAGGAAATGCAGTTTACCGACGACGCAAGGCATGAGCTTGAGGTTTTGTGCAGCGCGGTTGCCGAAATCCTTACACTTTCATACGGTGCATTTGTACACAACGATCTTGACGCAGCCCGAGAGGTTGAGCCTCTTGAGCAGGTTATCGACGGACTCAAGGAAAGACTCAGAAGCGGACATATCAGCAGACTCAAGGACGGACAGTGCTCAATAGAGGCAGGCTTTGTGTGGTCTGATCTTCTCACAAATCTCGAGAGAACAGCCGACCACTGCTCAAATATTGCCGTTTGCATAATCGACGCGTCAGAAAATATGATGAATGTCCACGAGTCGCTGCGTAACTTAAAGCGCGACCACGCATTCTTCGATGAAAAGTACGCACAGTACGCAAGCAAATATAGCCTTGCATAATTTGTGACAAAAGTATAAAGTGTTCAGCGTGTATGCTGAACACTTTTTTGTTTTTACAGTAGATTTTTCCGGATATAGCTTTTGGCAGAGCAGCTCCTGTCGTTTTTTATAACAGAATATATCGCCCCGGCGGCGCTGTCAGTATCCTCGTCGGAGCGCAGGATGTACGCGCCGATATTCTCGCAAAGCGCGCGTATTTTCCTGCCGGAATCTGTCACAATGACAAAATTTCCTGCCGCTGCGGCTTGCAGAATATCCTCGATGTTTGGCTCGTGTGCACTTATGTAAAGGTTAGACAGAGTGTAAAGGCTTTTCATAAATTCTCTCGGAAATCCATCGGAAAAGCCCATATCCGAGGTAAAAACAACATCGTCCTCAAAAAGTCCTGCGCGCACACCCTTGGCGCGAATTATCCTCTTGTAAATTTCGGGCGGAATATCCTTTGACGCGCTGTCACAAAAAACCAGCTTCACACTCGCTGACGAGTGCCGTTTGATGGATCCGCAGATAATTGCGAGATTTTCGAGCTGACATTTCTGCGAAAGCTCGCCGTGATAAAAGGCGAGTATATCCGCCGATATTATCTCGCGCATACCGACAAGCTTTATCATGCGGTCTTGAAAAATAAATCCGTCTTTGCACATACTTTTCATTATTGCACCTTTTTCTTCAGTTGAGAATAAATACGCCCAGATTGAGATACCCTGCATATGCCGTCCAGAGTATATACGGTACGAGAAGATAGCCTGCGGCGCTCTTTAGCTTAAGAAAAGCAAAAAAAGCCGAGATGATAAAAACAAACATAACCGCAAGCACAATAAAAGCACCGAGAAAAGCCCCCTTGTTAAAAAACACAAGCGGCCAGAAAAAATTGAGAGCAAGCTGGACTGTATAAAGATTGAGCGCGCTCTCGACCTCGGGCGCTGTCGCAGGAGACTGAAGCTTTTTTTGCCAGACAAGATATGAGGCAATTCCCATGAGAACATAAAGAACTGTCCAGACTATCGGAAAAAGCCATGCAGGCGGCGAGCCCGGCGGCTTTTGCAAGCTGTCGTATGTTCCGTAAGAATTGCGTGTCAAAAAAGCCGACACCCCTCCCACCGCAAGCGGAATGGCGACGCAAAGGAGCAGCTTCGGAAGAGAAAATCTTTTGTTTGCAGTATTCATTTTTTACCTCCGTGAGAAAGACTTTTAACTATTGTATGCGGCAGAAATTTTTTATATGTAAAGTACTTGTATTTTGCGGCGAAGTGTGCTATACTTTATTAAAACATAGTAAATTGGTATGGATGACATCGGAGGTAAAAATGAAAGTATCAACAAAAGGCAGATATGCCCTGCGCGTTATGCTCGACCTTGCTGAGAACGGCTCTGAAAAATTTGTCTCATTAAAAGAAATATCCGAAAGACAGGAAATCACGGTAAAATACCTTGAGCAGATCATCTCGCTTCTTTCAAAGGCGGATTTTGTAGAAAGCCTGAGAGGAAGCTCGGGCGGCTACAGGCTCACAAAGACGCCCGACCAGTATAGCGTGGGCGACATACTCCGCGCGTCGGAGGGAAACCTGTGCCTTGTCAGCTGTACCGAAAACGGCGACTGCTCGAGATACAGAGAGTGCCGTGCAGTTGAGTTCTGGAAAGGTCTTGACAAGGTTATTTCAGACTATATTGACAGCATAACGCTTGATGACATTCTCAAAAAAGAACAGAGTTCGGCAAAAAAAGATCCGTCTATCTGGATTTTGTAAAAAAGTATGCTAACCCGTTTTTTCACCCTTATACGCCGCAATGCGGTGCTCACCATTGCGCTTGTCGCGGCACTTGTGACGGCGTTTTTTGTGCCGCCCGACAGCCAGTACATCGGATATCTTGACCTGCGCACCCTCTCATGCCTTTTCTGCACACTTGCGGTGGTGTGTGCACTGAAGAATATCAGTTTCTTCTTTATTCTCGCGCGCAAGCTTGTTGAAAAATGCAAGAATATGCGTCTTTGCGTTATAGCGCTTGTGTACATAACCTTTTTTGGCTCGATGCTTATTGCAAACGATATGGCGCTTCTGACCTTTTTGCCGCTTGGATATATAGTTCTGACATCGACGGGCAAGGAAAAGTATATGGCGGTCACTTTCATTCTGCAGAATATAGCGGCAAATCTTGGCGGTATGCTCACTCCTTTCGGAAATCCGCAGAACATATATCTTTACTCAAAGTTCAATATACCGACAGCCGAGTTTATGGGCATTATGCTTCCGCCCTTTCTTATCGCGACACTTCTTATCACGCTCTGCTGTTTTCTTGTAAAGCCCGAAAAAATAGAGCTTTCCGACGAGAAAGTTCATATTGACAAAAAAAGAGTGACACTCTATCTTGTTCTTTTTGCATATGCCATTGCTATTGTATTCAGAGGAGTGCCATACTGGACAGGACTTATCATTATTCCTGCCGTGCTCATGTTTTTTGACAGAAAGGCTCTGCGCGATGTCGACTATCCGCTGCTTCTGACATTTGTCGCTTTCTTTATCTTTGCAGGAAATATGGCGAGAATCGAGCCCGTGCGGCAGTTCTTTTCTGCCATGCTTGACAAGAACACTCTGCTTTGCTCGGTTGCTTCCTGTCAGGTTATCAGTAATGTGCCGTCGGCAGTACTGCTCTCGCAGTTTACCGCAAATTACACTGATCTGCTTCTCGGCGTCAATATCGGCGGAGCGGGCACGCTTATAGCTTCCCTTGCAAGCCTCATTACTTTCCGAGAGTATATAAAGAGCAATCCTTCCGAGGGACTATACTATATCGGAATGTTCTCGGCGTTCAACTTTGCTTTTGTGATTATCCTCACAGCAGCTATGATGCTAATAAGATAAACAAACGCAGCAAATCCCATTGCGGCTGATTTAGATTTAACGGAGAAAGTTATGATAAAAACAGTATCTGTATCCACAATGCGACAGAGCGATAAGGCTACAATCGAAAAGCATACCGATAGCAAAACACTTATGCTGCGTGCTGGCAGGGCAATATACGAAAGCGTGGATTTTTCGGGCAGGCGCGTGTGCATTCTCTGCGGCAGCGGCAACAACGCAGGCGTCGGATATGTTCTGGCGGAGCTTTTGCATAGGGAGGGTATATATGCCGAGCTTTGCCTCATAAAAGAAGCCTTCTCGCCCGACGGCAGACACTTTTTTGATATTGCGGTATCTGCAGGAGTGCTCTGGCGGATTTATGACGACAGCTATGATTTCGGGCGCTTTGATATAATAACCGACTGTGTTTTTGGCACAGGCTGGCGCGGAGAGCTGTGTGAGCCTTACGCAGATATATTCCGGAAGGTTAACGACAGCCGAGCTTTTGTTGTGAGCGCCGATATCAATAGCGGTCTTGACGGAGATTCGGGACTTGGTGATGATTGCATAAAATCTGACCTTACAGTGTCGATCGGCACATACAAGAGCGGGCACTTTCTCGGCAGGGCAAAAGATGTGATGAAAAACAAAATCAACTGTGATATAGGTATAAAAATCTGCGGTGAGCAGTATTTTGTATGTGAGCAGGGTGATTTTGGCGATATACTGAGTGAGAGGGAAAATCACTCGCACAAGGGCAGCTACGGCTATTGCGGAATACTTGCCGGCAGCCGCGAGTATTCGGGTGCTGCAAAGCTCGCAAATTTTGCGGCAAATTTTGCGGCAAACGCGGCGTCTGCCATGCGCTCGGGCTGCGGAGTTGTTACCCTTGCGGTGCCCGAGTCGATTTGTTCCTCGGTGTCGCCGTATTTGCTTGAGAGCACACTTTTTTCACTTCCCGAAAAAGACGGAAAAGCCGTCTTTGATAAGGACGCTCTAGACAGCTTTAGCGCAAAGCTCTCGGCGCTCTCGTGCGGAATGGGCTGGGGAGAGAGCGAAGAATACGAAAAGATACTCTCGTATCTTATTGAAAATGTGAAAATTCCGATTGTTATCGACGCCGACGGCATAAATACTCTTGCAAGGATGGACAAATCAATTTTAAAAACCGGGGGTGCAAGGCTGATACTCACTCCTCATCCGCTCGAATTTTCGAGAATATCGGGGTATAGTATGCAGGAAATTTTGCAAAACCCGATAGGGTGCGCAAAGAGCTTTGCAAACGAATACGGGGTGATTTTGCTGCTCAAGGGAACCTCGTCGGTTATCACCGACGGAAAAGAAGTGTATATTGTCGACAGAGGCTGTGCGGGAATGGCAACCGCAGGCAGCGGAGATGTGCTGTCGGGAATACTCACCGGCCTTCTCGGCTACAACGACGCTACGGCAAAGACAGTTGCCTGCGGCGCGTATATTGCAGGTCTTGCAGGTGAATATGCAGGCAAAAAATATGGAAATATAAGTATGATTGCTTCTGACACGGTAAAAGAGATACCCGAAGCAATTAAAGAAATGACAAAAGGGGTGCAAAAATGATTTACAAGGATTTTAAAGGCAAAAAGCTCTCGGCACTGGGACTTGGCTGTATGAGACTTCCGACTATGGGCGACGACCCGAACTGTATTGATAAGCAAAAAACAGCAGAAATGGTAGAGTATGCCGTAAATCATGGCGTAAACTACTTTGATACTGCGTGGGGATACCACGGCGGAAATTCCGAGCTTGTAATGGGCGAGGTGCTCTCGGAGTATCCGAGAGAAAGCTTCTTTCTCGCTTCAAAGTTCCCGGGGTATGATGTGGCAAACTTTGAAAAAATCGACGAGATTTTCAACCGACAGCTCAACAAGTGCAAGGTTGAGTATTTTGACTTTTATCTCTGCCACAACATAATGGAGAAGAACTTAGACTTCTTCCTTGACAAAAAGTACGGTGCGATAGACAGACTGCTTGAGTTCAAGAAGCAGGGCAAGATACGCCACCTCGGTTTTTCGGCGCACGCCGAGCTGCCCGCTCTCAGAAGATTTCTCAGTGAGCGCGGAGCAGATATGGAATTCTGTCAGCTGCAGGTAAACTACCTTGACTGGACCTGGCAGGACGCAAAAGCAAAGATAGAGCTTGTGCGCAGCTACAATCTGCCCGTGTGGGTAATGGAGCCTCTGCGAGGCGGCAAGCTTGCTGCTCTTCCCGACAGTTTTGTAAAAGAGCTTGCAGATATTGTTCCGGAAACAGGCGCTGTCGAGGCTGCATTCAGATTTTTGCAGAGTATTGCAGATGTCACCGTGACTCTTTCGGGTATGTCAAACGACAAGCAGCTTGCCGAGAATATCAGAATTTTTGAGGACGACAAGCCTCTTGACAAGGGCGCGTTTGAAGCTCTGATAAATCTCGGCAAAAAGATGATAGGCACAGTGCCCTGCACAGAGTGCAGATACTGCACCGAGTACTGCACGCAGGGAATCGACATACCGTATATGATAAGGCTCTACAACGAGCACACATATACAGGCGGAGGTTTTATGGCACCTATGTCGCTTGAAGCAGTTCCCGAGGAAAAAAGACCCGGCGCCTGTCTTTCGTGCGGTCAGTGCGAAAAGGTGTGCCCTCAGGCTATCAAAATTCCGCAAATTTTAAAAGATTTTGTGTCAAAACTCTAAAAGAACAAAAAGTTCGGCTCTATATGAGCCGAACTTTTTTTATTCGACGCCCCTCTTCGACAGATTTATTATACTGTGGCTTTTATAATAAAATAAAAAAGCATTCTGACAGGGGATAAAAATGGTAATCGAAGAAAAAACAGCAGGGACAGCTGTGTCCGACAGGGCGTTCGGGCGGAATATTTTTGAAAAAATCCTTAAAAGGAAAAAAATAAAAAGGATACTTGCCCCGATGGCGTTTGTGGTGCTGGGAGCTCTTTTTTCATCGCTTGCTTTTCCATACTCTGTGTATCCTGCCGGAACAGCCTTGATTTTTGCCTCGTCAAGGTACGCTTTCTTCTCTTATGTCGGGGTCGCGTCATATGCGCTCGTACAGGGCAGGTACATAGATTTTGCGCTATGCACACTTGTGCTGTTTGTGAGATATTTTGTGAGTGGCAAGAGCTTTTGCGAAAAGCTGCCGACAAAGATAGTTGCTTCAGGAATAATTTCTCTTTTTTACTCGGGTGCGTTGCTTGTAACCTCGGATTTTTCGCCCGAGCACACGGGAGCTTCGCTTACATTTCTGCTGACAGTGCCGCTTGTTACATACTTTCTTTCGGTTGTCATCTCGCACATAGAGGGCCGCGAGAGCCACAGTACCGACAGGCTCGTTATTTCGGAAGGAGTTATGCTGCTTTTGCTGCTGTGCTCTCTCGGACGGGTGAATCTTGGTGTGATGAATCTCGGAGTATACGCCGGCTGTCTTCTTGTTCTTTGCTCTGGCAGAAGCGGAGGGGTCCCGTACGGAGCTCTTTTTGGCCTTTTGTGCGGGAGCGCCTGCGCTCTGCAATCGGGACAGGCAGGCTTTTGTCTTGTGATGACATTTGGCGGAGCCTTTTGCGGAGTTTTTTACAAAAAAAGCATACCGGTTTTTCTTTTATCCTTCGCAGCGGCAAGTCTTGCACCGAGCCTTTATATATTTAAGGGAACGCCTTTTTATTCGGTTTTGTGCACGGTAATATGCGCGTGCATAAGCTCTGTTCCGATATCAGAGCTCTTTCCGATGAGGCTCGAAGGCCTGCCGCTCGGCTCGAGTGCAACATTTTCCGATAAGGACGAGGTCAAAAGAAATCTCGAGAAGCTGTCAAAGACTTTCTCAAGCCTTTCGGATATTTTTTATAATATTTCCGACAAGGCTCGCTACCCCGCGAGCCACGAGATATATGAGCTTGCAGAGCATATCTGCGAGAGGACCTGTGCAGGCTGTACGCATACCGACAAATGCTACGGAAAAAGCATTTACCGCACACACGGGGTATACGATATAATCTGTCACAGACTGTCATCGGGAGGGCTGAAGATAAGCGACCTGCCCGAGAAATTCGCCGAGAATTGTACAAGGCTGAGCGTGCTTGTCGATTCTCTCAATGACGGCTATGCCGAAACGGTAAACGAATATTTTAAAAACAACGGAACCGAAATACTTGCATCGGAGTACAGCGCTATGGCAAGAATGCTGAAATACACATCACAAAAAACAAAAAAAGACAAAACCCCCGACCAGGCGCTGAGCAGAAAGGCAAGCGATGCGCTTGTGCAGACAGGACTCAGATTTTCTCACTTGCACGCCTATGGCATGAGGAGCAAGACAATAGATGTTTACGGAGTTGCTCCCTCGCAGGTGAGCCTGTCGAGCACGCAGCTTGCGTCATATATGTCCGAAGCGTGCGGGTTGCCCCTGCACGAGCCGGAATTTCTCAAGCTTTCGGGGAAAAGCGTAATGCGCCTGAGCCAGAAGCGCAAGCTCAGACTCGAATATTCGTACAGCGCTTACGCCAAGGGTGGAGGACAGGTAAACGGCGACAGCGTGAGCTTTTTTGAAAGCGATGAGGACTACTTTTACGCGCTCATCTCAGATGGAATGGGAAGCGGCAGACAGGCAGCTCTCACATCAAGGCTTACGGCTGTTTTTATGGAAAAGCTTCTCACCACAGGTGCGCACAAGAATGTAACGCTTGAGCTTTTAAATAATCTGCTTCTCACAAAGAACGACGAGAGCTTTGCGACAGTCGATCTTCTGGAGGTCGACCTTTTCTCGGGCGACGCCTGCTTTATCAAGGCGGGTGCGGCTCCTGCGTACATACTGCGTGCCTCTAAGCTGTATAAGATTGCCTCGGCCACACCTCCTGCCGGAATAATCAAGAGCTTTTCTGCCGAGAGCACAAGATTTACGCTTGAGAGGGGCGACATAGTGCTTATGCTGTCCGACGGAATTGTACAGTCGTTTGACGAGGCGCCGTGGCTGTGTGAAATGCTCACCTATGAGAACGATGGCAATCCTGCAAGACTTGCCGCTCGTATTGTGGCAAAGGCACGCAAGCTATGCGCGCGCGAGGATGACATGACCTGTGTTGCGGTCAGCGTAAGCAGCGCAGAGTAGGCAAAATAAAAAAGCGCTTGACGCGCTTTTTTATCTGTAGCTGATCTTCTTGTAGTTTCTGCTGCCGAGGTATATGCTGAAATCGTGGAAAGGCTGCATCTGTCCGTTCTCGTCGAGCATTCTGACATACATCTGGTAATTTTTCATAACAGGAAGTCCGTCCTCACCAAGCTCCCGCGGAGTTTTTTCGAGCGAAATTCCCGAGAAGCATATACGCACATAGCCGAAGTCAAATCTTTCATCGTATTCGTAAATATAGTCGTCGTATATGGCGAGCGTTTCGTCCTCGATGTAAAATTCAAACGGAAAAACCTCCCCTTTGTACTGCAGGATATCCTTGTTGAACTTCATTGTTATCTGCAGATTGTTTGTAGCGGGAAAGTGGTACATGTTGTCGAGCATAAGCAGCTTTCCGTCATTGATGCTCCTGTAATAGTCGGTAAAGACATATTTCCTTATCTCAAAGCTTTCGGGATCGCTCTCATAGCACGACACGATTTCGTCGGTCTTGATGATTTTTGTTGCAAGGGGCGAGTCGCAGCTTACAAAAATCCTTATAAAAATAATGGCATAAACGGCAATCATAATACTGATTGCGACAGCCTTGAATATTTTTTTGAGTAAAGACGGGCGTCTTTCTTCGTTGTCAGACATATTTGTTCCTCCGGGAAAGTGTTGATATACTACTGTATATATCCTACCACAAATTTCTTTTCCTTTCAAGTCAAAAGATGGTTTACTTTGCAAAATTTTTGTGATACAATAATAGTATACGACAACGAGAGGAGGAAAGACCTGTGCGACCGAACAAAAAAGGCGGAATTTTTATGCCGCCGAAGGACGGCTCATCTGAATACAAAAAGCCGGATGTTTATAAAATCAAATATACATACAAAAAAGGCACTTCACAGCGTGCCTCGGTACAAAGGTCCGAATCAAGCCTCAGACACAGACAGAATCTCAAGCCTGCAAGACGAGTATATACTCCCATTGAGCACGAAAGGCTCAAGGCAAAAAACGGGCCTTCGGGACGGCAGACAAGGGTCTCTGACACATCACGCGCGTCAAGAAGTATGCCGCTTCATCCCGATTCGGCAAAGAGCCTCTTTGCACGCAGGGTGCAGACTTTCTTTTCTGAAGCAAGAGAGCACCTGCGGCATATTGATTATATAACAGTCGGTGTTGTGGCAATTCTTTCGATAATCGGCATTCTTGCCGTACATAGCGCCACTTTATCAAAAGGCAGCTCGCGCTATGACACTATGCAGATAGCTATGACCTGCATAGGCTTTGTGCTTATGCTTGCCCTGTCGTACCTCGACTATGAGGGACTCACCAAGAACTATCGGTATTTACTGATATTCAATGTGGCAATGCTGCTCTTTACAGCCATTTTCGGAACAGGCCCCGAGAATTCGCAGGGCGCGGTTACCAACCGCAACTGGATACGCATAGGACCTGTCGGCATACAGCCTGCCGAAATCGGCAAGATTCTTTTCATTATCACCTTTGCGGCGCACCTTGATGCCGTAAAGCACAGGATAAACAACATAAAGACGATATTCGGTCTTCTTTTACACAGCGGTCTTATAATCGGCATCGTTCTTTTGCAAAAAGATCTCGGACAGGCAACGGTATATATTGCGGTTACGCTGGTAATGCTCTTCGCGGCAAAACTTTCGATGTGGTATTTTGTCGGAGCGGGAACGGCGGCACTTGCCCTCGCACCGCTCATGTGGAATATGCTTGCCGAATATCAGCGCATGAGAATTATGGTGGGATTCAACCCCGAGCTTGACCCGCTAGATAAGGGGTTTCAGGTTATATGGAGCAAGACGGCAATCGGAGCAGGCGGAGTGACGGGACTAGGATACCGTAACGGACTTGTTTCGCAGACAGATATTCTCCCGGCAAAATGGACCGATATGATTTTTGCAGTAATAAGCGAGGAAGCAGGACTTATAGGAGCTCTGTTTGTGCTCCTGCTTCTTGTTACGCTGGTTTTTAGAACCTATCGCAACTCGCTTTCGACAGACAAGATGTCGGGCTCGCTTATTCTTGCAGGCGTTGCGGGAATGCTCATGTATCAGATTATAGAAAATATCGGCATGTGCCTGGGACTGCTTCCCGTTATTGGTATAACGCTTCCCTTTGTGAGCTACGGCGGTTCGTCGGTGCTGGGAATGTATCTTGCTGTCGGTGTTGCCATATCGGTTTATGCCAAGAATCACAGATATTATTTTGGCGGAGCACTTGGAAGAATGAGATAGCATTAACAAAAAGTTAAATTATTGTTTACATACGGTGCTTTCAAATAATTGACATTTGTATTATCATATATGGTATATAGCCATCTGTGGCTATTTTTGGACAAATTTATTTTTGCACATAATTTTCAGAGGGGAGGAGCCTTAAGAGATGAGAGAAAAGTATCAAGAGCCGGAATTGATACTTACAGAGTATCAGACCGAAGATGTTATCACAAACTCAGCAGAGAACGATAACGACCACGACGCATCTATCTGGGGATAACCCGACGCTGACAGTATGTTTCAGCGCAATTTTTTGCCTGTGAGGCACCAAGGGGTAACTTTGACCTTTCATTTAGCAAATTTTGTTTAGAATTTAGCAAAAAAAGACACAACAAAGAAAACAAATTACAAATTTTAAAAAATCAAAAGGAGATTTTTGGAGATGAGAAATCGTAAGTTTATGGCACTTGTTCTCAGCGTGCTTATGGTTCTTTCAACAATCAGCTTTGCTCTCCCTGTAATGGCAGAGGAAATTGCTGCAGAGGAAATTGCAGTTGTTGAAGAAACAGAAGCGTCAGAAGAAGTTGTCGAGATTTCTGAAGAGGTAACAGAAGATGTTATCGAAGAGGAAGAGGAAGAGGAAGTAACTCTTTCTGAGGATGTTACAACAGTGTATGTAAGTACTTCAGGTGACGACAGCGCCGACGGCCTTTCATCAAGCACACCTGTTGCAAGCGTGAACACAGCTATCAGCAAGCTCACAGCAGGCGGTACAGTAGTACTTCTGACAAACTACACACTTTCAGAAGATCTTCCTGCACACACAGACATGATCACATTCAAGGCAATTTCGTGGAATGCCGCAACACTCAACTTTAGCGGTAAGTATACAAACGGCCCTGTTACAATTGCAGGCGGTCTTATGTACACGGGCGACGCAAATACAGCAGGCTATAAGTTTGTTATGAGCAGCTCGAATATCAACGCTAATTATCCACCGGCGGTTACAGGCGGTATCAGCAGTACAGGCACAACTCTTGACCATCCCTTTGAGTTCGAATGGAATCAATCTACAGGACTCAGAGAGCTCCGTTTCGGTGTAACATCCGATGGCGGCGACTGGAGAGCAGTTGTTCCCGGCGCAGACTTTGTACTCAACAATGGTTCCGGTACACTTCTTATTAGCGGTTCCGGCAACGACATGGTTGACTTTGAGGTATATCCTGTAAATATCACTATCAACGGAGATAACGGTACACCTTGGGGAATTGCATACGGTACAAGCTACAACAGACCGAGATTCCCCGGAGGATTCTCACTTATTCTCAACAATGGTACAGCTATTAACGGTGGAGCAATTACAGGCGAGGATGTTTCAACAAACTGGTACGGTGGTGTCGGAAAAATTATCCTCAGAAGTGGTGCTGGCGCAGGCGGTACTCTTACAGCTACAAGAACTCATGGTGAATATACAGTTAATACACAGGAAGGCTATGTAGCAACAGCAACAGACGGAGTAAACACATTTGTATCCGAAAACGGAGTTCTTAAAGTTACTGCAGCAGGTGACTACACAGTTACATACGGTGAACCTGTAAAGCAGTGGACATGGGACGATGACGACACAGGCGCAACAAAGGCATACTTTATCGTAAGTGCTGACGGTGCAGATACAAACGACGGTGTAAACGCACCTTTGGCAACAGTACGCGCGGCAGTAGATAAGTTCCTTGCTATCACAAACCCCAACATCGTAGAATATGAAATCAGAATCAGCGGTGCATATACACATTCCGGCGACCTTAGCGCACACGATGATATGATTGTTATCACAAAGGCAGCAGATGGAGCTTCCTTTAACTTCGCAGCAGACTTCAATACAAACGGACCTATCGGCTTTGAGGATATTGAGCTTAACGCAACAGCACAGTACCTTTCACTTTATACAAACGGCGGTAAGTTCTATGCTGACACAAATGTAACAAAGGCAGAGACAGCATATACATTCTCTGTAATACCTACAACATCAGATGTTGATCACACAACGCTTATCGAGGCTGAAATTGGCAGCGCAGCTGTTGACGGCATACTCATGGGTCCCGACAATGTATCTGCAACCCGCAGTGTGGCAGGTGCAAATGTTGTGCTTAACGGCGGCGGCGGAAATCTCTTAGTCGGCGCAAGGACATACACACAAGGAACAAACCCCAAGGTTAACTACACAGCACCCGTAAACATTACTGTTAACGACGGAGCATGGTATTTCTATGCATACGGCTACGGCAGATATCCTTACTTCAACGCAGGTCTGCAGATTATCTGCAATAACGGAGCAACTCTCGGCACTGAGAATGCAGGCGGCGGTGTTCTTTCAGATAGCACATACTGGACAGGCGGCAAGTGGGTACTCAACGGCGAAGCCAAAGAGGGCAGCTACCTTGAAGTAACAGATACCCTCGGTGTATACACAGTTGTCGGCGACCTTATGGCGACAGCAACAGACGGAACAAACACATATACATCTGTAAACGGCGTTCTCAGCGTTCCCGTTGCAGGCGAATATACAGTTACATATTCCGAGCCCTCATGGTCATGGGAAGATGACGAAACAGGTGCAACAACAGCATATTTCTATGTTGACGGCACAAACGGCAGCGACGCAAAAGACGGTCTTACAGAAGGCACAGCGTTTGCAACTATTGCAAAGGCAGTTTCTTCTCTCGATCTTCTCTCCGAACGCTTCGAGTCACGCGAGGTAAGAGTTGTTGGTGCATATACACATTCAGGCAATCTCCCTGCACATGAGAATATGATCACTGTTGTGGGTACAGACAGCACAGCAGCGCTTACTATTACAGGCGAATATCCCTTGACAAACGGTCCTACAACATTTAAGGATGTTCAGCTTCTCGGCGGAGTGACAGTTATGGCAGAGGATGACGAGCTTGTTCTCGACACAAACAGAACTGACAATGATGTCGCATTTGCTCTGGCAAGCCTTAATGGCGCAATAGGCCATGCAAAGGCAACAGTAAACAGCGGTAACTATAACGCAATCTTCCTCGGTGCATCGGGCAATGCAGTTGACGGTGTTACAATCGTTCTTAACGACGGTCAGTCAACTCTCGGTATCGGCTCACTCGGTAACTGGAACGCAAGCAGTAGCTTTACAGCTCCTGTAAGTATCGTTTACAACGGCGGTACATTCACATATACTCCTTATTCGAGCGCTAATCCACAGCCTACATTCACTGCGGTACAGTGGATATTCAACAACGGCTGTCCAGATAACTACTCATGGCTCCCGAGCAATGGTGGCAACCCCTGGAGAATACACAGTGCAGCTACCGACGGCAGCATGATTATGGCAACA
>JAZNMZ010000021.1:0-1930 GCA_045580005.1 Eubacteriales bacterium
CAAGCAGATTGTCACCGAGACTGTCAAAGTCAAATCCCGTGGAGTCAAACTGCTCTTTGTTTTCCATAATCGCGCGGTGCTCGTCTGTTGAAAGACGCACACTGACAGGCTCAAGCAGCATTTGTGCCCCCTTGCTGTCGGCGGCGTGCTTGATTTCCTCATATATTATCCGCTCGTGAGCGGCGTGCTTGTCTATAAGATAAAGAACGCCGTCTTTTTCGACAATTATATAAGAGTCAAAGCATTCGCCTATCACTCTGAAGCGTACCTTTTCTTCCTTTTCACAGTCAAGCTCAAAGGCAACCTGCTCCTGCACTTTTTCTTCTTTTTGTTCCTCAAAGAAAGATGAGGCATCTTTTGCCGTTTCGGGTGTATAAATCTCAAGTATTTTCTCAGGATCCGTGGCGCGCAGTGTTGTGCTTACTGGCGTTCTGTCAAAGCCTATAATACCCTGGCTTTCTTTCGAAAACGCTCCTTTAAGCTCGTCTATTGCCGAACTCTTTTGAGTTTCTCGGTTGTCCTTTATGTCATATATCTGCTCTTTCGGGACAAAGAAGTCGCGCATGAGCCTGCTTTGTGGTGTCTGCATCTCGCTGAAGCCACCCTCAGCTTTTGGAGGAGATGTAACAGTCCCATTGCTTGTTGTTTGCTCGGGCACACTGTAAGATGTGCCCTTTCCGAGAGCCGTCTTTACAGCAAAGAGCACTGCATCAAATACTTTTCTGTCTTCGGTAAATTTCACTTCAGTCTTTGCGGGATGTATATTTACATCAACCCTTGCAGGGTCTATCTCGCAGAAGATAACCGCGGCAGGGAATTTACCTACGGGGCAGAAAGCGCGGAAGCCCTCCTCAAGTGCGGCACAGATGGTGCCCGATTTTATGTATCTTCCGTTGATAAAGAAGTTCTGCATATTTCTGCTCGGACGGCATACCTCGGGCTTGCCGATAAAACCAGTGATGCCAATTCCCTCGTAGCTGTATGAAAGCTCGAGCAGTCTGCTTGCAAAATCCTTGCCCAGACAGCTGTAAATAGCGTTTTTAAGGCTGCCGTCGCCGTCTGTACGCAGCTTTATGTTGCCGTCTGCAATGAGAGTTACAGCGATCTGCGGCTTTGACAGCGCAAATTTTTCTGTCACCGCAAGAACAGCCGAACCCTCCGACGCATCTTTTTTCAAAAACTTGCGCCGTGCAGGAATGTTGGCAAAAATCTCTGACGCCACAATAGTAGTGCCGTCGGGACAGCCTGCCTCGACGATCTCGTTTACCGTTCCGCCCGCTGCGGTGAGCATATAGCCGAACCGGTCTGACGCCCGCTTTGTCATAATTCTCAGCTCACATACCGCAGCAATCGCAGCAAGAGCCTCGCCTCTGAAGCCATATGAGCCAATGGCATAAAGATCCTCGGGCTTTGCAATTTTGCTTGTCGCATGGCGCAGAATACAGTTTTTCAGGTCGTCCTGTGACATACCACAACCATTGTCGGTGACACGGATGTATGTAGTACCGCCGTTCTTGATTTCAACAGTTACGCGTGTTGCGCCTGCGTCGGCGGCGTTTTCAAGCAGCTCCTTTACGGCAGAGGCAGGTCTTTCGACAACCTCGCCTGCGGCAATAAGATTTGCTGTGTGCTTGTCAAGTATATTTATTATTCCCATAAGCCTTGCGGAGCTCCTTTCATCATGTATTTACAGTAAATTTTTCAGCTCATACAGCTTTGTAAGAGCTTCGATAGGAGTGAGTGTGTTTATATCCATAGCTCTGAGCTTGTCTATTATTTCCTGTTGAGCCATAGTTTCAAACGAAACGGCAAATATACCGTCGTCGACAACAGTACTTTCTTTTCTTGCGCCTTTGGCCTTTGGAACATCGTTTCCGGCATTAAGGCTCTCGAGTATCTTATGTGCACGGCTTGTAACCTCAGACGGAAC
>JAZNMZ010000022.1:0-7259 GCA_045580005.1 Eubacteriales bacterium
CTTTCGGAAAGGTACTTGTGGAGCTTTACGCCGTCCTTGTAATCAATGAATTCAACCTTGTCTGCGCAGAAATTACAAACCTTTTTTCTCTTGTGGTTCTTAAACTGCTTCTGTTCTCTATCCATTTTACATACCTCCTATAGAATTTGTCGGGACCGCCATTTTAGAACGGCAAATCCTCTTCTGTGGGAACTTCAACAAATGAAGCTTCCGGCACGCCGGCGTCACTCTGCTTCATAGCAGGGGGCTCGCCGTAGAATGTGCCCTGTGATCTGGGCTGGCTGTCTGTCTTGCGCTCAACGAAAGAAACTTCGTCTGCAACAACCTCGACAGTGTAGCGCTTCTGACCGTTTTGGTCTGTCCAGTTTCTCGACTGAAGCGCACCGCATACAAGTATCGGTTTGCCTTTTGTGAAATACTGAACAACAAATTCAGCAGTTGCTCTCCAACATACGATGTCAAAGAAATCTGCCTGTACCGCATCGCCTTCTTTGGCATATCTGCGGCCTACTGCAATTCTAAAAGATGTCACGCTTACGCCTGACGGTGTCTTTTTGAGCTCGGGGTCTGCTACGAGATTACCGATGAGAATGACTTTGTTAAAACTTGCCATTACAAAAATCCACCTTTCAGAATTACTTGTCAGTTCTTACAACGAGCGAACGAAGAATACCGTCCGTAATGTTGTAAATACGGCTGATTTCAGCAGGGAAAGCGGGAGCGGCTGTGAAGTTAACTACTACATAATAGCCCTCGGTATAATCCTCTATAGGATAAGCAAGCTTTCTCTTGCCCCACTCATTAACTGTTTCGATAGTACCGTTAGCTTCGATAAGTTTTGTAAACTTTTCTACAAGCTCCTTTGTAGCCTCCTCGGAAAGTTCCGGGTTGATAACAAAAACGGTTTCGTACTTATTAATAAGTTCCATTTTTTGCACCTCCTTCTGGACATAAGACTCCAAATCTTTTTGTTTGGAGTAAGGAGAAAGACTCTCATAGTCTTTCACGGTAGATTATTATACTATACTTTTGCGGTTTTGTCAAGAGTTTTTGGAAAATTTACCGCCGGATATTCATTCTTTGATTATTTTTATAAGTTTATAAAGACCATTTTCAAAGTCTACGCCGTGTCTTACATCTGCACCTGCGCGCTTTGTGCGCTCTACCGCACCCGCGGTGTATTCGACAGCGACCTGTGTTGCCTTGTCTATATCCTTGCCGTTAAGCATTGCCGCAAGCAATGAGCTTGCAAAGACATCGCCCGTGCCGTGAAAAAAACCTTCAACAAGAGGTCCTCTGTGGCTGTATACCTTGCCCTGAGCCTTGTCGTAGGCAACGGCTCCGATTAAAGCTTTCCCGAAATGCACACCACTCAGCACCGCATATCTCGGACCAAGATCGCACAGCCTCTCAAGCAAGCCTTGTATGTAACCGTCGGGATAATCTTTTTCTATATACTGCTCGCCGAGAAGCAGGCACGCTTCGGTAATATTGGGAACTATAATATCTGCGCTCGCGCAAAGTTTTTTCATTTCTATTACATAATCTTTTGAAAATGCGTCATACAGCTTTCCTGCGTCTCCCATAACAGGGTCTACCATTACAAGCGTGCCGTCCGTGCGGAAATCGCGGATGAGATTTTCGACAATTTCAATCTGTGAAAGCGAGCCGAGATAGCCTGTGTATATAGAATCGGCAAGAAGACCGAGCTTTTCCCAGTGCGAGATTATCTTTGTCATCTCGTCTGTAAGGTCAAGGAAGGTATATTCTGAAAAGCCGCCCGTCTGAGTAGACAAAAGCGCTGTCGGAAGTACAAGCGTTTCGGCGCCTGCAGCCGAAAGTATGGGCAGTGCCGCCGTGAGCGAGCATCTTCCCACGCAGGAAATGTCGTGGACGGCTATAACCCTTTTTTGTTTCATAAAATTTCTCCTGTGTCAGTCTGCAAAAAGATTTGAGGAAAGGTAGTGCTCACCTGTGTCGGGAAGAAACGCAACTATCGTCTTGCCTCGGTTTTCCTCGCGCCCTGCAAGTTCTGCCGCCGCGGCGATGGCAGCTCCCGAGGTGATTCCGACAAGAAGTCCCTGCGTATGTGCCATCTTTTTGCAGGCAGTATATGCCTGCTCGGTGCTTATCGTGAGAATCTCATCGCACACGCTGCTGTCAAAGTTTTCGGGTACAAAGTTTGCTCCGATTCCCTGAAGCTTGTGCGATCCCGCTCTGCCCTTTGTGATGAGCGGAGAGTCCTGAGGTTCAAATCCGACAATCTTTATGTCGGGATTTTTTTCTTTTAAATATCTGCCCGTGCCCGAAATCGTTCCGCCCGTGCCGATACCTGCGACAAAAATATCTACCTTGCCGTCTGTGTCACGCCATATTTCGGGGCCTGTGCTCTTGTAGTGCGCATCAGGGTTTGCAGGATTGTCAAACTGCGACGGAATGAAGCTGTTGGGATAGTGCTCTTTAAGTTCGTTTGCCTTTTCTATTGAGCCTTTCATACCGAGCGCGCCGTCTGTCAGCACAAGCTCCGCGCCGTATGCCGCGAGAAGATTTCTCCTCTCTGCCGACATTGTGTCGGGCATTGTGAGAATAACTCTGAGTCCCATAGCCCTGCCTATTGCGGCAAGACCTATGCCGGTGTTGCCGCTTGTCGGCTCTATGATGACTGTATTTTCGTCTATGGTGCCTTTCTCCCACGCCGAGGTAAGCATTTCAAGTGCAACTCTGTCCTTGGCGCTTCCCGCGGGATTAAAAAGCTCAAGCTTGCCGAGTATGCGCGTCACAGCACCATACTCCGCAGCAAGAGCATCAAGGCTCATGAGAGGGGTGTTTCCGACAAGGTCGGCTATATTTTTCTTTATATTCATACGCTCTCCGTTTTACAGTCCTGTTATATCAAAAATTTGTCTTAATTTTTTGCTCTTTTCGGTGTTGTCTTTTGCGAGGATGTCCTTTTCCTTACTGAGTCTGTCCTTATCCTTGGTCACAAAGCCTATAAGTCTTTTTGCATAATAGTAGGGCAGTGCCGCAGGACGCTTCTGCAGGGCAGGATACTTCTCGCTCATAAATCGGTATGACGGAAAGACGCGTCTTATGGCATAACTGAGTTTTGAGCCGCCCTCGTCCTTTACAAGCACTGTAGTATCACCGTAGCCGCCGAGCAGAATATACTCGGTGAGGATGTACTCGCTTTCCGAAAGCTCTTTTCCCGAGAGCCACGCTTTGCACAGCGAGCGCATTTGCTGACCGAATTTTAAAAGGTCTATTTTGGCAAGCTCCGCATTTATATATTCAAAATCAAGCTGGCACTTGTTTTCAAGTATATACATATCGAGCATCGGGCGCATATCAATGCCACCGAACTTGAAATGCTTCATCGCGTGAAAAACGGTATAGATATACTCATCCGACGGCGAGAAGTGATATTCGTACCCGCCGACCTGCACGCTCTTTTGCCACACATCAGAATAGTACTTATCTATCACCTCAATCTGCATACACAGGTTGTGGTGCATTTCTATATTGACCTCGCCCTTGAGATATTCGTCGTGATTAGCGTCGCTGTGATACATCTCGTATCCGAGCTCATTCATAATCGCACGCACATCTTCCCGTCTGCTCTTATCGTAATATATGTCTATATCGTTTGAAGTTCGCATTTCTCGCACAGGATAAAGCTCGCGCAAAAGAATTCCCTTGATGGGAAGAAATTTTATCTTCTCCGAGGTAAGTCTTTCCTTGAGTATGCTATACTCGTAGTCCTGCGATATCATCTGGTGTATGCGGTGAAGCTTTTTGTTCACAACCTTTTTTAAGCTTTCATCGTCAAGCTGTGAGCAAAAGTCGTCCGACAGGGCAAGCATTTGAGAAACGCCGTTTTTTGCCGCAAGAGAGTATAGGTGCATGGAGTCGCACTCTATCACGGGAAAAGCCCTGCCGTCAAGTGCGGCAGAAACAGCTTTAAAAAGGTCGTGTGACACTTCTTTGAAATTTGGTTTTATATTATTCATTTTCCAATATATCGGCAATTCTCTTGCAGGCAAAGCCGTCACCATAGGGGTTTGATGCGCGGCTCATTGCGTCGTAAGAGTCCTTGTTCTCCAAAAGCTCCTTAAAGTTTTTGTATATAACTTCCTCATCTGTTCCGACAAGCTTGAGTGTTCCTGCTCTTATTCCCTCGGGGCGCTCTGTAGTATCGCGCATTACAAGGACAGGCTTTCCTAGCGAGGGGGCTTCCTCCTGGATTCCGCCACTGTCGGTGAGTATCATAAAGCTGCGTGCAAGGAAGTTGTGAAAATCAAGAACCTCAAGCGGTTCAATAATCCTTATTCTGTCACAACCCGACAGCTCATCGCTTGCCGCCTGTCTTACGGCAGGGTTCATATGAATGGGGTATATCGCCTTTACATCGTCGTGCTCCTCGACAATTCTTCTTATTGCGCGGAACATTCTGTGCATAGGCTCGCCGAGATTTTCTCTCCTGTGGGCAGTAATCATAATAAGGCGCGAGTCGCTCGCCCACGAAAGCTCGGGATGAGTATAATCCTCCCTTACGGTTGTCTTGAGGGCGTCAATCGCTGTATTTCCCGTTACATAAATGCTCTTCTCATCCTTTCCCTCGCGCAGAAGATTCTGCTTTGAAAGCTCGGTGGGAGCAAAATTATACTTTGCAACAATACCGACCGCCTGGCGGTTGAATTCCTCGGGGTAGGGAGAGTACACATTGTATGTACGCAGTCCTGCCTCGACATGACCGATCGGAATCTGCATATAAAAGCAGGCAAGAGCCGTTACGAATGTTGTAGATGTGTCACCGTGCACAAGCACAACATCAGGGTGTTCCTTTTCGAGCACACCTCTTATGCTGTCAAGAATGTTTATTGTCACATCAAAAAGCGTCTGCTTGTCTCTCATGATAGAAAGGTCATAATCAGGAGTTACCGAAAAAGCCTCAAGCACCTGATCGAGCATCTGTCTGTGCTGCCCTGTTACGCATACTGTGGTTTTGATGTTTTTTCTTGCTTTGAGTTCATTTACAAGAGGACACATTTTGATTGCCTCGGGTCGTGTTCCAAACACAAGCATTACATTTTTCATACTATTTTTCCCTTTTGTCTTTTGTGTATTTTATAGCTTCGTAGAGTTTTTCTGTAAGTTTTCTGTAGTCAAAATCTGCTGCCGCAAGCGCTGCGTTCTCACATAACTCCGCATATTCCTCGGACGGAAGATTTTTGATAGCTTTCACTGCTTCACTCATGCTCTCGGCTGTCGCTTTCTCAAGAGAAATACCGCAACCGTAGTTCTGCACAAAATCTGCACCTGTTCTGATGTTGGAAAGCACCGGTCTTCCTGCAGCAAAGTACTCAAACAGCTTGTTTGAGCTGTTGCCATAGCGCCAGTTGTACTTTTTTGTAGTATAGTTCATCACAAGAAGCGATGAGTTTGACAGGATATACGGAAGATTTTTCTTCTCGGTGTAACCCATATATCTAATATTTGAGATTTTTTCGTTATCTATACGCGCACTTATATGCTCTGCCATATTTCCGCCGCCATAAATGAGGAATAAAATCTCGCTGTCATCAACAAGCTTCGCGCAGTCGAGCAAGGTGTCAATGTCGTTTACAGGTCTTACAGAGCCTGCATATGTGACGGTAAATACGCCCTGCGGCATATCGCATTTATACTTGTGCTTCTGGATTTCAAAAAGCTCAGTGTCAATGCCGTTGTTGACATAAAAGCTCTTGGAAACACAGTCCTCAAGCCCTGCCTCATAAAGATAATCGGTATCAAGAGGCTTTAGGAATATGAGAGCAGAGGCTTTTTTGTAGATATATTTTTCTACAGACAGAAGAATTTTTCCAACAATGCCACTCCGTCTTATTCTGCCGCTCATAAAGATAACCTCAGGCCAGAAGTCGCGTACCTCGCAGATGCACGGCGCACCGAGCTTTTTTGCGACAAAAAGCCCCGAGAGCATTGTAAAGGGGTGTGGGCTTGACGCGATTATCACATCGGGCGCACCCTCGCTCTTTGCTTTTTTGACAGCAAGTCGGGCAGCTCTCAGTGCGTACTGTATCATGCCCAAAGCTCTTTTGTATCCGGAGCTGTTGTAGCTTATATTTCTTACAAAATGATAGCTTACGCCGTCCTCTGTGACTGTCTTGTGTCTTGCGCCGTCATTTATCAGCTGCTCTGACGAATAGTGCAGATACGACGAGGCAAACACCTCGACCGTATGCCCATGTGCACAAAGATGCTTGCTGAAAGGGCAGGTCTTTGCATTCCCGACATACTAAGAGGGGTTGCATAATGATGAAAAAACCATATTTTCATAGTTATCTTGCCCCCTTATGGGAAAAAATAACAGCTATTGTCTTAAAAATGCAGCGGATATCCGCCCAAATCGTGCGATTTTCTATATATGCGATGTCGTAAATAATTTTTTCCTGCGGCGGAAGCTCGTATCCGCCGTTTACCTGTGCCCAGCCTGTGAGCCCGGGTTTTACGAACATCCTCTGCTCAAACCCAAAAATATATGTGGAAAAATCCTCATAAAAACTCGGCCTCTCGGGTCTTGGTCCGACAAAGCTCATAGAACCCGAAAGGATATTAAACAGCTGCGGCAGCTCGTCTATACGCGTATTGCGCATAAATCTGCCAAAGCGTGTGACTCTCGGGTCGTCCTTTTCCGCCCATTTCTCGCCGTCAGATTCGGCATCTGGGCGCATGGAGCGGAACTTGTACATTGTAAAAGGCTTTTTATTTCTTCCGAGACGCACCTGCTTATATATTGCAGGACCTTTGGAATCTATCTTGACAATAACAGCAATAACGGCAATCGGTACAATCAGAGCCAGAATGAGAAGGACAGATAAAGCAATGTCAAAGGTGCGCTTGAAAAAGTCAAAAACGGGCTTGCTTTTGAAATTGCCCTGTCTGACATAAAAGCACTGCACACCATCCGAATTCACTTCCGATGTGACATCTTCTATTCCCTCCCTGTTGATTGAAAAATACCTATCCATAATTGCCCTTTCGTTATGTGTGAGAAAATATTTTTTCATTTTATTATATCATATTATTTCCCCTTTTGCAAGCAAAAATAAATATCCGCCCGCATAGCGTATGGTTTTTCATTTTCGGGCAAAGCCCTAAACACTACTGGCGACGCACAAGTGCGTTTTTAATTGGCCTGCCAGCCATGCATCTGTTACTTGCTACCCATAAATGGGTTCTTACAATGGATTTCTCGGTAAATT
>JAZNMZ010000023.1:0-7151 GCA_045580005.1 Eubacteriales bacterium
CTCGAGAACGCGGTAGGCAACCTTGCCGACACGCGTCTTGGGAAGCTGCTCGCGGAATTCTATCTCGTAGGGCATTGCATACTTTGCAATATTCTTTCTGCAATGCTCAAGGATAGCCTCTTTGTATTCGGCCTTTGGCTCAAGTCCCTCTTTGAGCATAACAAAGGATTTTATCTTCTGACCCTTGTACTCGTCAGGAATGCCGATAACACAGCTCATCTGAACAAGCTCATGCGAGTCAATAATATTCTCAAGAGCCGACGGATATACATTGTATCCGCTTGTGATAATCATTCTCTTTATTCTTTGACGGAAGTAAATAAATCCGTCTGTATCCATAATGCCCAGGTCTCCGGTATGGACCCATACTCTGCCGTCTTCGTGCTCTCTGAGAGTGTTAGCGGTTTCGTCGGGGTGCTTGTAGTAGCCCAACATAACGGTAGGTCCGCTGATACAAATCTCGCCTTCGATGCCGTAGGGGACCTCAACATTTGTACCCGGAGTTACAATCTTATAGAATGTATCGGGAAAAGGCTGTCCGATACTGCCCTCTTTTGCAAGGTGCCGTGGTGTAAGACAGCTTGCCGTAACGCATTCTGTCGTTCCGTAGCCCTCTCTTATAACAATGCTTGCATTGTGTTCTGCGAGGAACTTATCAAACTTCTTTTTAAGCTCAGGAGAGAGCGAGTCGCCACCCGAGAAGCAACCCTTAAGGAACGAAAGGTCAACACCTTTCATACTCTCCTGTCGGATAAGCGCCTCATACAGAGTGGGTACGCCTGCAATAAAGTTGCATTTATGCTTTTTTAAAAGCTTTGCATAGCTCTGTGCATTGAATCTTGGAACAAGAATACATCTGCCACCGCTCATAAGCATTGAATGCACGCTGACACCAAGACCAAAACCGTGGAACATAGGCATAACAGCGAGCATCTTGTCACCGGGAGAAAAAATCGGATTTGTTGCAATAACCTGTGCGCCAAGCGCGTTGAAATTATAATCTGAAAGGAGAATTCCCTTTGTAACACCTGTTGTTCCTCCGCTATAGAGAATAACGGCAGGAGCCTTGTTGTCTGCTTCGATCTCAGGGGCTTTCTTTCCTTTGCCCATTTTCATAAGGTCTTTCCAGAGGACAACATCTGCGTCCGACGGAATTTTTGGAATCTTTCTGCCCTCGGTGAGAATATATCCTGTTTTGAGAGGCTGGGCAAGCTCGTCTTTTATGCTCGCAATAATAAGAGTTTCGAGCTTTGTGTCTTTTCTTATTGCCGCAAACTTGCCATAAAACTGATCAAGCGTTATTGCCGCTGTACTCTCTGACTCCTCGAGATAGAACTTTATCTCATTTTCGCTAGAGAGCGGATGTATCATATTTGCAACAGCACCGATACGGTTGATTGCATAAAACATAATTACACACTGAGGACAGTTTGGCAAACAAACAGTCACCTTGTCGCCTTTTTTGATACCGACTGATGAAAGCGCACTTGCACATAGCTCAATCTTTCTGATAAGCTCGGGATATTTTGTCTTTTTACCCATAAAATCATAGCAGATATTATCGGGGTACTCATTGGCAATCTTGCAAACTGCTTCAAACATTGTTCCTTCAAAATATGTTAAAGTTGCAGGCACCTCTCCGTAATTATTAAGCCAGGGGGCTTTTACCTCATTTGCTGCTGTTGTCATAATCCACCTCTACATTTGCAGGAAGCTCCAGAAGCTCCGGATTTTCGAGCAGGTATTTAAAGAGCTTTACTGTTTTGGAATAGTAATAACCATCGGCAATTCTCTCGTCGACAGTAAGTCCGATATCCACGCTGCTACGCATGGACATATTGCCGTTCTCATCAAAAAACGGTCTGACTTTCTTCTCGCCGATTGCAATAAATATGGAGTTTGTACCCCAGTTTGTAAGGTGGTGATAGCCTGCACGCAGCTTTATAGAGCCGAGATTCGACAAAACAACCGATTGATAATAAGGGTCACCCTCAATCAGAAAAGACGGAACCTTGCCGTGTCTGTCGAGAAAGCAGATAAAACGAACAATCGACTTTGAAATAAATCTCGGCATACGGTTGAGTATGTCCATAGACTTATCTGTCGAGCCGTTTTTGCCGTTGCGGCAGCCTGTAATTCTGCGGTACATTTCGTTATGTATATCTTCAAATGTTGTTTCGGGATTTGCTCTTATAATGGCAAGTCCCTCATCACCGTCATCCTTGAACTGTTTTTTGATGGTAAATGCAGCGCTTATACTGTTGCGCATATATGTGTCGCCGTTTACAATAAAACGGTTCATCTGCGGGCGAAGCGTAAGTGTCTTGATAATTGCAGTAACAATCGACTGAAAAAGATTGTATTTGTATCCGTCGTTGTTTTCGTTCTTTTTTTCAAGGAAAGCGTCAAGATTTGTAAGGTCAATGCGTTCAGAAATAAAAGCCTCGTTGTCACATCTGTTGGGATAGATAATAGGCATTATAAAATGCATACTGTCTACTTTGCGCAAAAGAACTCCGTCTTTTCTGTCACCAAGACGCCTTTTTGTCTTCATTTCCATTTATCCTCCAAAAAATTCACATATATTTGCAAACTTCCGCAAGTTGCTTTGCAGAAGAAAGTGCACGCAAGGGGGCAGCATACTCGAGAAGCCTTGCAATGTTCTTTGCAGGGTCGAGCAGATATCTTCTTATTGCTGTATAAAAAACTTCCTTGTCCATTTTATGTCTGTATCTCAAAAGGTCGCATATAACTCTCTCACGGTTGTACATCCGCACAGGTACACCGTCGAGATCGCAGAATTCAAGCCCGAGCTCAAGTACAGACGGTTCGACAAAATACGGTTTTACGGCAATCCTTTTGAGTTTGAAGCGCGACTTGCACGAATCCTTGCTCACAGCCATAGACCAGGTGTCCGGCTTTGCGCTGGTGTAGCCATAATAGCTGAGAGCCGTGTCCATACAGAGAATTCCATCCGAAAAGAGCGTTGTGACAAGCTCAATCTCGCGCGTTCCGCTCTTGATCCAACGATAGTATCCGTATTTTATTTTCTCGATATATCCGCCATTGATAAGGCGAGAGATATCGCAGTAGTATACGCGCTCTTTAATAAGCTCACAGGTACGCATAATACCACCGTTTTGAGAAAACAGCTTCTTTATTCTGTTCAGATCAAACATAAAATACCTCCTATCGAAAAATCAAAAATTTTGTCGTATCAGCACCTTTTAATTTTACCACTTTTGCTTTGGTTTGTCAATACAAATATATAGTCAGTTCGCTTTTCGAGCGGATAAAGTTGTAAAAGCACGATGTTCAAAATCCTGACTCCGCCTTATAGGGCAAAATCAGGATTCAAGCGAGCTATTTTGCTGTCCAGCCGATAATCTGAAGTACAAAACCCGCAAAAGCAACAAGCGACACAGCTATAATACTTGCCACAGGCGGCAAAAAGACGCTGGCAGCGCACAACACTCCGCCGGCAATAAGAGTATAGCCAAATCCCCTGTTGAGCTTTGCTTCAATCACTTCGTTCTTACTCCTTATTCCGTTAACACCCGGCAAGCGGTAGTACTTTGGAAGATAGTTTCCTGTTATAACAAATACAACACCCACAATCAGCATTGCATATTTTCGTATATCAATGTTACCCACAAGCGCATATGCCAAAGTTAAAGCATAGACAAAAACGGTTACAAACGGAACTATCCACTTAAATATCTGAGCAAGCTTTATGTTTCTTTCGCTTATTTTTATATCATAAACAACACAGCATACAGCCTGAAAAAGTGCCATAATTACCGGAAGCCCTAAAACAAAGAATCCCTTTGAGGCGAAGTTATCGGGGTTGTTATTGATATCAAAATGAATTGCAACCTTATCGGGAAGCTCGTTGTAAAAAGAGAGCCCCAGCAGTATCGGCAGAAGACAGATAATTACAGTTACCGCAATAAGCTTAAAATTAATTCTTCTCATTGTTTCCTCCCAAAGAAGACATCCATACAAGTATTTCTTCAAAAACGGATAAATTCAGCTCATAAAAAATGAATTTTCCCTGCTTGGCTTCAGACAGGATCCCGCACTTTTTCAAAGTTGAAAGGTGGTACGATATAGTAGCCCCTGTCAGATTGAACGCCGAGGCTATCTCCCCTGCCGTTTTGCGCTCATATTTCAGCATTTCTATTATTTGCCGACGCACCGGGTCGGATATCGCACGCAGCGTTTCAGATAAAGCCATGCTTCCTCCAGTAAAAACATTTAGATAGCTATCTAATTGTATTATATCACATTGAATCCTTCAAGTCAATACCTGTGTTGTACTGCGAAAAAAAGCAAATTTCAAGAAAAATATTTAACTTTCTTTCCGAAGAAGCAAAGAAACTCCGACAGTGCAAAGATAAACTCGAAGAAATTCGGGAACTTTGGGATAATATGCTGGCAGAATCTGTCAAGACAAATCAGAGTCTCGAGAAGTCAGGTACGTATAAGCATAAAAAACGCTTCACAGAGGACGGAACAAATATGTATTCTATCCGAGAAGAGTTTTACAGAGAGTTTGATGAATGGGTAGCCGATGGCAAAAAAGATACAAACATTAGGTTTGTTATGGGAAACACATCAGATGTGTTAAAGTACATAGGAGTGAAAAACCAAGAAATTTTGCTTAATTCGGGTACTGTTATAAAAAAACTCAACGAACATGAGGAAATGACAACTGATATTTTTAAAAAGATTCCCGAGTTGCTTGAACATCCTATTATTGTTCAATTTTCTGATGCGATTGACAAAGACACTAAAAAACCTAAATATGAGAGCAGAATATCCGTACTTGGAGAATTGTATGCCAATGTCAATGACAACGGAAATATAATAAAAAAGCCTGTTCTTGTGTCACTTGAGCTTCTACCGACAAACCAAAAAAAATCAGTTATTCTTGATTTTTCGATAATAACGAGTGCTTATGCAAAAAATGCCTTGCAAAATTATTTAAACAACAACAGTATTCTTTATATCGAGCCAAATAAAAATAGGACCAACAAATGGTTATCCCTGAATAGGCTCCAATTGCCGTTGGGGGAAACCAAATATGGTCCTATCAGGAGTATAACATATGATGGCAAAAAAGTCAAGATAAATAATTCGACAAATAAATCTACGATGCAAAGAGTTTTTGAAAAGGCCGGATTGGTAGACGAATATGGTAAAGTAACACTTTCTGGTAGGGACACTAATAGCAGAAAACCTACCGAAGAACAACAGAATTACTTTGCTGATTCCAATGAAGATAAAGTACAAAATTCAGTAAGAGAAATTGTTGGTCAGAGCGGAAAGAATTATGGCGTAGGTGTTTATCTTGACAGTAGTATTTTTGATGGGCTAAACCCCATTGAAAGAGAGCGAAAAGTAAAATCCTTTGTAGTTGACAATCTTGCAGGCAAAAGTTTCGTAGCCTACGATAATGACAACAACGAGGTTGAAATCGAAATTGCAAAAGCTGATGACAGTTTCAGAGTTGGATACAAATCAAGAAGCGTCCTCCCTGCCCTTTATCAGAAAGCAGGTAAAAAGTCATTACGTCAGGAGTCTGTAGCTCTCACAGATGAGCTTATCTCTGCTGCAAGATATTCTGATTCAGTTAGATCAACAAAGTCTCACGGTTGGATAGACCGATATGGTAAGAACGACTGGGACTACTGGACTGTATACATACAGGAACAAAACGGAAACGTGTGGAAAGCAATTCTCAACGTTGCCAATACAAAAGACGGCAGAAAGCTGCTTTATGAAATTGACCCGTTTGAGCCTGTTGAGGTTGCTGAAAACGAAGGTTCTTCTAACACCAAGGAGCTTGATTATATTCAGAATTCAGATAGGGATTTTTCTTATGATGAACTTGTGTCAAAAGGTGATCTCGTTGGCATTATAATCAATAAAGACCAACAAATAAAGTTCACTCCTGATGGTAGTATTGACAAAAACTATATTCTCGATGTTGTAAGAAGTAAATGCAAAGTTCTTCAAACACATTCTTCTCCTATCTACCATGTGAATGTAAAGGACATTGGCAGAAATGTACAACTTGATAGAAAAGGTATTACACACGGGTTTATTAATTCTGAAACTGGCGAAAACAAGTCTGTTTCTGAAAGTTCTCTCATAAATGCACGAGTATCTTTGGAGTTGCCCGAAATATTAAAAAATTCTATTGAGGTAAATAGAGCGTCAAGAGCAGGAAACATAGATGTTCCCTACTCTCACATTATGCTTGGAACTGCAGCATTAGAAAACGAAAACGGTAACCTTGATTACTATGCGGTAAGGTTTGTAGTGGAAGAAAGAATTAATCAGAATCCGATTTTGGTAGAAGCAAATGTATTGGGAAGACTGAAAGGTTTAAACGCAAAAAAAGTAGGCTCACCTCAAGGTCGGGGCATCGAAAACGAAGTTGCCCTTTCAAGTAGTGAAACCTACGAGTACAATATAGCACACTTGTTGGCAAATGTCAAGAGTGAATTTGATGATACATTCTCAAATGATGTTTATAAACATTTCGGAATGCAACGGAACGATAATGGCGATTTAGAAGGGCTACAGTTCTGTGACAGAGACAATGTATCTGTATACGATCTTATGGGAGAAGTGGACAGGCTTGTTAAAAAAACAAAACTCTCAAAGCCGAGGGCGATAGGCTGAGTGAGCGACTGAATGTTGAAAGATAAGTAACTCACGGTAATCGATTTTACGAAAATCAGCTCAGTGCTGTTGCTGGACAGCTGCGTAGAATATCCGGAAGTACATACGGAACTGAAAAAAGCAACAACACCTGACAGATAACTGTCAGGTGTTGTTATTATGTCAGCATCGACCTATTTTTCCAGGCCGTCGCCAGCCAAGTATTTTCGGCACAGGCGAGCTTAACTGCCGTGTTCGGAATGGGAACGGGTGGACCCTCACCGTTAATGACACTGACTGTTTTCTGCTATAAAAATAACAGAAACTTTGAAAAGAGAAGTGAAAAAGCACTCAAAAGAGTGCTTTTTCTGTGAAGAAAACTTTGTGTTAGCATCGACCTATTTTTCCGGGCCGTCGCCAGCCAAGTATTTTCGGCACGGGTGAGCTTAACTTCCGTGTTCGGAATGGGAACGGGTGGA
>JAZNMZ010000024.1:0-3044 GCA_045580005.1 Eubacteriales bacterium
TACTCACGCGACGACGCTCTGGCAACTTTAAACCCTAACTGAAAATAACAACTCTATAAGAGACAAAACCATCGGGAAACCCGGTGGTTTTGTCTTGTTTGTAAATTGTTCCTTAATAAATAATCAAATCTCATTGACAAAGGCTTTTTCTTGTGGTAAAATACATAATGTCAAAATGCGAGAATATGGTTTTTCGTGGCAAAACTAACAAAATTGCGGAGGGAGGAATCTGAAAAATGAGAGAAAAGTATCAAGAGCCTGAATTGATACTTACAGAGTATCAGACCGAAGATGTTATCACCAGTTCGGCGGAAAATGACAATGATCATGACGCTTCAATCTGGGGATAACAAGGCAAATCGTAAACCCGGCATTATTTAAATTTATCGCTTTAAAATCAAGCGAAAGGAGAATTTTTGGAGATGAGAAATCGCAAATTTTTAGCAATGCTTCTCAGCGTACTTATGGTGCTTTCCAGCGTTAGCTTTTCTTTCCCTGTAATGGCAAATGAGGCTGTTGCAGAAGAAACAGCAGTTGAAGAAATCTCAGAAGTACTTCCCGAGGAAGCTGCTGAAGAAACACAAGAGGAAGCAGAGGACGCAGAAGAAGTTGTTCTCGCACAGGACGAAGAGGTAACACTCGATGAGTCTGAGTTAGATAACGATGCCGCTGACGACTGGGACGCTGCAGCACTTGCTGATGCAGAGGTAGTGTATGTTGACCAGATGGGCGGCTTGGACACTAACAACGGTCTTACAGTTGACACGGCTTTTGCAAGCCTTGATAAGGCTATTGCGGGTCTTGACGCATACGAAGGCGGCAAGATTGCAATTATCGGTACATATGAAGTTTCAGCAGATTTATATGCACACACCAATATGATTACAATCGTTGGTAATGACGACAGTGCAAGTTTCAACTTTGCAACAAACTTCAATACAAACGGACCTATCAGTTTTGAAAACATTGAACTGAATGTAACAAGTGATAACAACCGAGTAGTGTCTACAAGCGGAGGAGCTTTTTATATAGGCGAGGGAGTTACAACTTCAACAGAATATAACTTCACTGTAGAGCCTGTTACAAGCGACGCTAACCACGATACACTTATACAGGCAGTTATAGACGCTCCTGTCGGTACACTTCGTGTAGGTCCTGCAAATGTATCTGCAAGCCGCAGTGTAGCGGGTGCCAATGTTGTACTTAACGGTGGCGGAGGACTCCTTGTTTTCGGTGCAGTAACTTATGCTACGGGAACAAACCCCAAGGTTAACTACACAGCACCCGTAAACATTACTGTTAACGACGGAGCATGGAAGTTCTATGCATACGGCTACGGCAGATATCCTTACTTCAACGCAGGTCTGCAGATTATCTGCAATAACGGAGCAACTCTCGGCACTGAGAATGCAGGCGGCACTGTTCTTTCAACAAGCACATACTGGACAGGCGGCAAGTGGGTACTCAACGGCGAAGCCGCTGTTTCCGAAGATGATAACGCAAGCTATCTTGAAGCGACCGACAAGCTCGGTACATTCACAGTTGTCGGCGACCTTATAGCTGTGGCTACAGACGGCGCATCTACTTATCAGTCTGTTGACGGAGTTCTCTCTGTACCTGCAGGCGAGTGGACAGTATCTTATGTTGCGGCACCTTTCTCGTGGGAAGACGAAGTAGATGCTACAACAGCTTACTACTATGTAGATGCAGTAAACGGTAATGACGGCTACGACGGTGTAAATGCACCTCTTGCTACTATTGAAGAGGCTGTTGCGAGACTCGATGCTCTTGACAGCAGATTCACTACAAGACAAGTAATCCTTGTGAGCGACTATACAATGACAGCACAGCTTGCCGCTTACACAAATATGATTACATTTACAGGTGACACAACAAATGATGTTGTCGAGAATCTTGACTTCTTCCATTGTCTTTCGGGTCATACAACTATTGACAATGTAGCAGTAAACTTTGTGACAGCCAGCGGAAACTCACAGTATCTTTATACATACGCATATGATCTTGTGATGGGCGAAAACGCTGTCCTTAAGGAGGGCGCTCTCACTCCCACAGTTTACCATATGCCTCAGAATAAGACAATAACAACCCCCCTCAACATTACTATTGACGGTGATATTGCATACGATAATGTGCATATCGGTATGAGAGAACCTGCCTCTTATGCTCTTGGCGTTGCAGGCGGCGATATCGAAGTGAATGCCGGCTCGGGTGTTCTCTACTTCGGCTCGACAGACTGGAAGGGCCAGGCAATGCAGTTCACAGCTCCTGTCAGTGTCACAATCAACGGTGGTACATGGGGCATCACATACTATGATAACTATAACCGTCCTATCTTTGGATCTGGACTTCAGATTGTCCTCAACAACGGCGCAGAGATTTCAGGCGGCGCAATCGTAAATGAAGACGCAACATTAAATACAGCAAACAGCAGTAACTACTGGTCATCGTTAGGCAGAATCATTATGAGAAGTGCCGAAGATGCAGATGGTGCACTTGATCCTACAGCTACACAGGGTGTATTCAATGTGGTAGCACCCGACGGCTATATAGCCATCGCTAAGAACGGAACAAACACATTTGTATCCAAAAACGGAGTTCTTACAGTTACAGACGGCGGTGAGTACACAGTTGAATATGTAGCTCCTTTCTCATGGGAAGATGAGGACGGAGACACAGCATATTACTATGTTGACGCTGCAAATGGTAATGACGCCTACAACGGCAACACTGCTGGTATGCCTCTTGCAACGATTGGCGAAGCTGTTGAAAGACTCGCAGCTCTTTCCGACAGATTCACAACCCGTGAGGTAAGAGTTGTCGGTGCATATACGCACACAGGCAATCTCCCTGCACATGAGAATATGATCACTGTTGCGGGTACAGACAGCACAGCAGCGCTTACTATTACAGGCGAATATCCCTTGACGAACGGTCCTACAACATTTAAGGATGTTCAGCTTCTCGGTGGAGTGACAGTTATGGCAGAGGACGACGAGCTTGTTCTCGACACAAACAGAACTGAC
>JAZNMZ010000025.1:0-2988 GCA_045580005.1 Eubacteriales bacterium
AGTTAATGAATGTATTTTATCACAATTTCTGCCATAATACAAGATGTTTTGTGAAACATACAGTATTATGGAGATTTTTTTGTTAAAACCGTGTAAAAACAAGGTTTTGATTGTTACTTACATAAAGGGATAAAAAGTAACTCTATGGGGTAATAGCAAGCATAGCCTGTGTAGCCACACAGACCATTTTTGCCCTTTCCCCATAGGTTGAAAAGTCAAAAAATTCTTGGGATATTCCCAAACCCTTATTGATGAAAAAAGCGAGGTGATATTATGGCGAACAGGAAAAGAAAAATTGTACTCCGCTGTCCTGTTACGGAGGAAGAAAGAAAGCTGATTGAACAGAAAATGGCACAGCTCCCAACATCACAGATAGGCGCATATCTTCGGAAGATGGCTATTGACGGATATATCATTTATGTTGATGTGAAGAACATAAAACAATATATTCAGGAGCTTCAGGCAATCGGGAAAAACATCAACCAAATTGCAAGGCGTGTTAATTCTACAACAAATATTTACAAAGAGGATATTGAGGAAATCAAAAAGAGGCTTGATGAAATATGGCAGTTACAAAGATACATCCTATCAAATCTACGCTAAAACTCGCCTTTGAGTATATCCTAAACCCGGAAAAGACGGACGAAAAAATGCTTGCGTCCTCGTTTGGCTGTGGTATCGAAACTGCAGATATGGAATTTAAGTTTACAAGAGATAATGCAAAAGGTAAATCCCCGAATCTTGCACATCACTTAATACAATCGTTTGAGCCCGGAGAAACCACACCGGAGGAAGCTCACGAAATCGGTATGAGACTTGCGGAAGAAGTTTTAGGCGGTAAGTATGAATTTGTTTTGACAACACACATTGATAAAGGCCACATACACAACCACATAATATATAACGCCGTTAGCTTCACCGAATTTAATTATTACCACTCCACACCGCCAAAGTATTACAACATCAGACGGACAAGTGATAAACTCTGTGAGGAATACGGGTTGTCGGTTATTCGCAATCCGCAAGGCAAAGGCAAAAGTTATATTGAACATACAGCAGCCAAGCAGGGCAAGAGCTGGAAGGCTCAACTGAAAAATACCATTGATGTACTCATTCCACTATCAAAAGACTTTGACGAATTTCTCTTGCTTATGGAACAGCAAGGCTACAAGGTTAAGAGGCAAAATAAAAATGTTTCATTCTGCACCGACGGCAGAGAACGATATATGCGTTCCAAAACTCTGGGCCCCGATTATACCGTCGAGGCGTTAAAGGAACGGATCGCCGGAAAGGCAAAGGGAAAACGCATAAGTCTGATTATAGATATACAAAACTGTATCAAAGCACAAGAGAGCAAAGGTTACGAGCATTGGGCTAAAATCAACAACCTCAAACAAGCTGCTAAAACTCTTAATTTCCTGACCGAGAACAACATCACGACTTATGATGAATTGGAAAAGGCCGTAAAGCAAAAGCAGAAAGATTTTGACGGCATAAGCGAAAAGGTTAAGGAGCTTGAACGACAAATAAACACAACTGCAATGCTTATAAAAAATGTTGAAACATATACAAGGCTTAAGCCTGTTATGGAGCAGAGAAAAAAGGCAAAGAACAAAGAGCAATTCGCAGAAAGGCATCAAGCAGAAATCATTTTGTTTGAGGCAGCACTAAAAGAATTAAAGGGAGCAAAATATCCGCCTATAAAAGAGTTAAGGCAGAGTTATAAATTGCTCCAATCCGAGAAAGAAACCTTGTATGAGGAATACAAAAAAGCGAAATCGGAAGTTGCTGAAATTGACATCATAAAATCAAATGTGGATTCACTTTTAGGCGCTTCTCACAGGCAGAGCCGCGATATTTCGGCGTTTTTAGAGTAGCAAAGGGCTGGGCGACTACAAAAGTATATGATATAATTTATATAGGCAGATTATAAATATAAGGAGGTTGTCTATATGAAAAAGATAGCAAAAGTAATCATCACTGCCGCACTTATTAGCACAATGAATTTAACGGCACTTGCAGCCGAGATACCCGGTGAGAGCGTACCGCCGCATGTTACGATAAATCAGGTAGCAATCACGGAAAAGTTAATCAGCCCTATACTCTGCGAGGTTGAAAATGGTTTAGGATATGGAGAGGCAAACGGAAAAGCAAAAAGGCTTGTTTGGGAGGCAATAGTTTCAGGGCAAACACAAGGATATGGATATGGTGATTTAATGGCAATCGCGCGAAACGCAATTCATCAGCAAAGGGATATGTACCTGCGCCCCGACTTTTACAAAGAGGCAGAGGCACAAATGCAGATTGTCATAGCAGATTTAATTAAGGGTGTCGAGGACGGAACTCTGACCTATGAAGAAGCAAGAAAGCAATCCTACATCAAAATCTTACAATGGGTAGAGCCAACATTCACATTAGAGGATATGCAAGGCGACTTTTGCTATTGGGATATTCCGTCAATAGACAACGCATACTTTAACAGAGCAAGAAAGTTATTACTTGAAGCACAAGCAAGGAGGCAAACCGAATGACTAAATTACAGATAACAAAAGACTTTATAATCAAAACAATAATTCCTATATTATTCGCAATATTCCTTTACTCAATGTTTATCAATATCTGCACCGACTCCGCCGGAACGGTTGACTATGTAAAGCTGTTCATACTCTGCGGAATACCTTTCGGAATAACAAGACTGATTGTATTTCCTCTGTTCGGCTTAAATGGTATGCTTGCAACACTTATTTTTAGCTTCTTTATCGGTGGAGCTATCGGAGGAATAATTTTAATATGGAGGCTGATTGTAGCTCTGTACTACATACCTTTAACCGCTGTTCGTTTTGTTATAGCAAGATAAAAGAGCATAAAAAATAACCGTGATACATGCCGCCAAATGTGCAACTGTATCACGGTATTTTTATTTGTTTTTAATTTTCATATTGTTTAGCAACTGACAGTAAACATCATTAGTCCCATCTGTAATAAATA
>JAZNMZ010000026.1:0-4602 GCA_045580005.1 Eubacteriales bacterium
ATAGGAGGTATGTAAAATGGATAGAGAACAGAAGCAGTTTAAGAACCACAAGAGAAAAAAGGTTTGTAATTTCTGCGCAGACAAGGTTGAATTCATTGATTACAAGGACGGCGTAAAGCTCCACAAGTACCTTTCCGAAAGAGCTAAGATTCTTCCCAGAAGAATTACAGGCACTTGCGCAAAGCATCAGAGAGAGCTCACAGAGGCTGTTAAGAGAGCAAGGCATATCGCTGTTATTCCTTATATCAGTGACTAATGCATAACTGACAAGTCAGTTATGCGCGGAGTTGAGCTACGCTCAACATCCATAAGGCTTGAGAAATTGAACAAGGCTCAATTTCATAAAAAGAAGTCGCAACATACAAGCGACCAATGCATATCGTGCAGGTCACCGATATGCGCGGAGTTGAGCTACGCTCAACATCCATAAGCCTTGAGAAATTGAACAAGGCTCAATCTTACAAATTAAAAAAGAAAAGAGCACGCGAGTGCTCTTTTTTGTTTTAATTTTGTCAAGTGCAAATTATGACACAATGTCATTGAGGTGATATTGTGAAAAACAATCTGAGAGTGTTGCGGAAGAAAAAAAGGGTATACACAGATAGCGCTTCAGGTGCATACTGGAATTGAACAGGCTCTTTTATCAAAGTTTGAAAGCGGGGAGCGTGTTCCTCCCACAGAAACACTTATGAGATTGGCATATTTTTATAATGTCAGTATAGACTATATTCTGTGTATGACAGAGAATCCTGAAATTAACAAAGGATATAAATAACCCCCGAATGCTAAATCATTCGGGGGTTTGGTGCTCTTGCGGAGAATCGAACTCCGGACAACTTGATTAAAAGTCAAGTGCTCTACCAGCTGAGCTACAAGGGCATACTATATTATGGCTTTTTTACCGCCTAAATATAATACCATACTTTGCTATATTTGTCAAGGGCTTTTTTTCATTTTTCTCAAAAAAGCCCTGCTGCAGACGCACGCACCTTGTGCGTGACTTGACAAAAGGGGATTTTTGTGCTATCATTTATCAATAACATATAAACTTGAAACGATAATTCGAAAGGAGATTTAAAATGAGCAAACTAAAAGCTAAAGAATCAACAAGAAAGCTTACATTTATGGCTCTTTTTACAGCGCTTATTATTGTTTTGCAGATTGTTGCAACATTCGTCAAATTCGGACCTGTCAGCATCACTCTTGCGCTGGTTCCGATCATTATAGGAGCTGCAATATACGGTAAGGGCGCAGGTGCGTTTCTCGGACTTGTTTTCGGACTTGTTGTATACATAGCTGGAATTTTAGGTTGGGACGGCGGATTTGTTCTTTATCTTTCGGGTGCGTCTTTTTATACAGGCTTTCTCACAGCCGCTCTTTGCATTGTCAAGGGCGTTGCGGCAGGCTTTGTTGCAGGCCTTGCGTATGAGCTTATCAAGAATAAAAAAGTGGGCGTTATCACTGCAGGTGCGCTTTGCCCTATTACAAACACAGCCGTTTTTGTTGTAGGTATTCTTCTTTTCTTTATGAAGAACCTCACAGAATCCACAGCAGCGGGACAGACAGCTCTTTATACACTGTTTGTAGGCTGGGTTGGTATCAACTTTGTTGTTGAGCTTGTTGTAAATCTTGTGCTTTCTGCGGCAATAACAAGAATTATCGAAGTCAGCGGCAAAGCAAGAAAAAGATAAAGGACATTGTTATGAGTATTATAATCGGTATTGATGTAGGCGGAAGCACTACAAAGATTGTTGGCTTTGACAAACAAAAAAATCTTATAAGTCCGATGATAGTAAAGGCGACGGACCCTGTTGCTTCGTGCTATGGCGCTTTTGGCAAATTCACATCCGAAAACGGCATTGCGATAAAAGATGTGGAAAGAATTATGATAACAGGCGTCGGCTCGTCATATGTCGAGGAAAAGATGTTCGGCATCCCCACACAGCATGTGACAGAGTTTACTGCGGTGGGACTTGGCGGACTTTATCTGTCGGGACTTAGTGAGGCGGTTATCGTGAGCATGGGAACAGGTACGGCGCTCACCTATGCCAAGGGGGATGAGGCTGTCGAGTATCTCGGCGGTACCGGCGTCGGCGGCGGTACGCTTATCGGCCTTTCCAAGAAGCTTTTGGGTATTTCTCATGTTGACCATATTGTTGACCTTGCAAAGGAGGGCGACATATCAAATATCGACCTTACTGTCGGTGACATTACAAAAATGGACATTCTCCCCGGACTTTCCGCGCAGGTGACAGCCGCAAACTTCGGTAAGGTGTCGGATATTGCTACAAAAGGCGACCTTGCGCTCGGTCTTTTCAATCTCATTTTTGAGTCTATCGGAATGCTCGCAATCTTCGCGGCAAGAAGCAAGGATTTAAAGGACATAGTGTGCATAGGCAATCTCGCTGTTGTTCCGCAGGCAGAGTATTGCTTTGGCGTGCTCAACGAAATGTTCGGTATGAACTTTGTTCTGCCCGAGAACAAGCAGTTTGGCACAGCAATCGGCACAGCACTCTCGTATTTCAAAGAAAATGCTTGAATTTGTAAGAAGCCTTATAACATATCAGAACTTTTTGATATATTTTGCCGTATTGAATGTGCTTGCTTTTCTTCTTTGCGCATACGACAAACATATGGCACAGCATAAAGGCTCGAGAGTTCCCGAAAAGGATTTTATGATTCTTTCGTTTCTCGGTGGCTCGACAGGCGTGCTTTTGGGAATGCTGTCCTTTCACCATAAGGTGAGAAAGGCAAAATTCTATATCGGCGTGCCGATGATATTTATAGCGCAGGCACTCTTTTATATCATAACGGTATATTAAAAGACTCCCTTTCGGGAGTCTTTTTTCAGTATACTTCTGAGATAACACCTGTTTTGAGATTTATGATTCTTGCTTTGTTTGCATATTCGGCAAAGATATAAAATCCGCCGTTTTCTGTCACAAACGCTTCACTGTGACCGGCGTAAGCATAGAGCTTTGTCATACCGTCTGTCTGTGTATCAATACAGTAAAATCCGCTGTCAAGCGGCGAGAACGGCGAATAGCCTGCCGAAGAATAGAAAGATTTTCCGTAGTAGTAATTCATTGCGGTTACATATAGCTTGCCGTCGTGCATTCCTGCAGCACGGATACTGTTGATATCAGGATAGCTTTCGCACATATCATAAAATGTGCCGTCGGAACTGAGTCTGTATATCGTTGAGTGAGGTATAATCCATCTGCTCGCGAAGCCCACAGGTCTGTATGCAGATGTGCATATATAAGCTCCGCCATACCCGTCGGGATATATTTTGTCAAATAAGCAAAGCGAGTCGTAGCCGCCAATTCTTGTGACGGATTGCGAATCTTTAAGATACAGATACTCATTCATCTGAGCATATGGTGAAGGCGACTCTCTGTAGCTTACCCTTGCAAGAACGAGCGATTTACCCTCGCCGATATCATATTCGTATCCGTAAACCGAGCTTGCGTATTCGCCCGAAAGCAAAAGCTCTGTGTCGTTATAGAAAAGCTTTCCGTTAATTACAGCAAGGGCGTCGCACTCGGGTCTTTCTGCTTCGTTAAAGCCTTTCAGGGCAGAGTCTATCTCTTGCTTCCACTCAAGGCGTGAGCCTGTCTTTTCGAGAAAAGACTTTTTCTCATGGAAGATATAATCGTCAAACCAGAAGTAGGGAAAGCGCATTGTCTGACCGTTCTCGTTATACTCGGTGTAGCCCTCAGACTGCACAATTACCGAAATTTCGCCGTTCGGGTTTGTGCCGATATTTCCGTAGTAGTTGGTGTTCTTTCTGTTATAAATGCGAAAAGAGTTCTCCTCCTTTGAAAATGTGAAAGAAAGATTAAGCTCCTCGACTGCAAACTTGTATGTAAGGGGAAGATAGGTTATCCCTCTGAAATTGAGGAAAGGATATTCTTCTTTGCTCGAGTCTACCCGTATGCCGTTGAGGTATATCGGATAAGACGGAATTGTTGCGATATAGCCTGTGCCGTAGTAGTTTGTCGCCTCTTTGCCGAAAACCTCTGTTTCTGCTTCAATGAACGGCAGGAGGGCGTTTGCTATATAAAAGCCTTCATCAGCGTCAAAATCTGTCATAAGACCAAGCCTTACGCACACCTTGTATGTCAAAGGCAGATATGTTATGCCCTTGTATACAAGAAAAGGATACTCTGCAGCGCCGTTGTATACGCTCATATTGTCAAGCTGCGTATACCAGGGCGCAATCTGCACTCTTACACTGTCAGAACCTGCAAAAACAGCAGGGGACGCTGAGAGAAGAAGGATAATGCTCAAAATAACACTTATAGCTTTTTTCATTATTATACCTCCAGATCGCACTCAAGGTTCTCAACGAGCAGTTTATGCTTGCCGCGGAGCTTTGCTTTTTTGTAGTTTATATCAATGTAAGCAAAATCCTCGTCTGTGAGAGTGAAGGTTACTGTCTTCTTTTCGCCCTTTTTGATACTTACCTTTTCAAAGGCGCGCAGCCTTTTTACAAAAGGTGTTATCGGACAGGAAAGAGCCTTTACATACAAAAGCACGCTCTCGTCAATGTCGTAATTTCCGATATTTTCCACACTCACGCTCACGGCAATCTTTCCG
>JAZNMZ010000027.1:0-19144 GCA_045580005.1 Eubacteriales bacterium
AAAAGAGTTTGAAGGCAAAGGATACGGCGACTTCAAGAGCGCAGTTGGCGAAGTATGCGCCGACAAGCTACAACCTGTAAGAGACGAGTTCGCAAGACTTGTAAAAGACAAGGCGTATCTTGAAGACATTATGAAAAACGGTGCCGACAAAGCGTCATACCTCGCAAGAAAGACTCTTTCCAAGGTATATCGCAAGGTTGGCTTCTATTCAAAACCCTAACGGAATTATACGAGGTACGATAAATTGGAATTCAAAGATTTTGTTCAGGTGATAATTGCGCTTATTTGCTCTGCGCTTATTGCATTCACGACTACACCCGTTGTACGCGTCTTTGCATATAAAATAGGGGCTGTTGATGTTCCTAAAGATTCAAGAAGAATGCATAGAGTCGCTATGCCTTTGCTCGGCGGCCTTGCCATTTTCTGTGCTTTTGTTATCACAGCTCTCGCCTTTTGTGATATTTCAAAAAGTATTATGGGTCTTCTTGTCGGCACTCTTGTTATTGTGCTAACAGGTATTCTCGACGACAGATTCAGTCTTAACCCTCTTGTAAAGCTTGCAATGCAGTTTGTTGCCGCAGGTATCATCGTTGCGTTTGGTATCACAATAGACTCAATCACTCTGTTTGGCAACACTGTATATTTTGGCAGTTTTTCTTATCCTATTACGGTTATATGGATAGTCGCAATGACAAATGCTGTAAACCTCATCGATGGCCTTGACGGTCTTTCGTGCGGTATTTCAGCAATTTCCGGTCTTTCCATACTTATTTCGTCGTTTTTTATGGAAAGCACTCCCCTGTTCGCTGTAATTCTTAATGCAGCTCTTACAGGAGCATGTCTTGGTTTTTTGCCGTTCAATTTTAATCCCGCAAAAATATTTATGGGCGACACAGGCTCGATGTTTCTCGGTTTTGCTCTCGCGGTAATTTCGATACTCGGCGTATTTAAGGCATCTGCAGTATTTTCTTTCTGGCTGCCCTTTATAGCATTTGCAATCCCCTTGTTTGATACGCTGTTTGCCTTTGCAAGAAGAATTGCACACGGAAGAAGCCCTTTTTCTGCAGATAGAGGACATATTCATCACAGACTTATTGACATAGGATTCAACCAAAAGCAGTCTGTTACAATTCTTTATTCATTGAGTGCTATTTTCGGCATTTCATCAATACTTTTTGCAATAGAAAAGCCTGTCGGCGGAATTATAATTATTATAAGCGCTCTGCTTATACTTGTAGTAAACTGGATACTTGTAACAAAGAACGATGTAACGAGAGAAGAAACAGGTCTCGGTCTTTCTTCTATTAATCCTGCCGTCAAGGGTAACGACGATACATTCGCAAATACCCGTTCTGACAGAGCAAATGTGCCGGAAACTGAGGATACCCCAAACGAGGAAGCTAAATAAAAATCTTTGTATTTTAGGAGGAAGCCATGGCAAATAACAAAACTGACTACAAAAAATTAGTAGCAATATGTGTTACAGTCATAGTTTTGATTCTCCTTTTTGCTTTTATTTATATAACCTTTAATGGTACTGGCTCTATTCCCGGTAATAATGACAATGACAGCACGGGCAAAACCGTTCTTCCGGGTGATGACGGAAAAATTTATGCTAGTCTGCACTCGGAGGATTCAGACACAGTGTCAGTATATCCAGAGATTTCAAAGGAAGATGTAACAGCGTTGCTCACAGCTGCAAAGAACCAGCAAAGTAGCTATGTATGGTATTATAAGAGCTCACTTTTTTCAAGGGATACAAGCTCTAGCGAATATGGAATTTTCAGATACTCCGACAACACATATATCGTTGATATCTTCGGCTCTGACAACTCACTTTTGAGAACAGTTACAGACAACGGCACAGTGATACTTGTGCAAAGATACGAGGCAGGAATTCGGGATACGCAAAAATCTTTTTCGTCAAACAATACAACAATATTTGATGAAATAGGCGTACCGGAGATAGACTCGTTTTTGAACAGCGGAGACATAGATTTCAGCTACTCACTTGTTGATAGCAATTACGGCAAACTGCTCTACGCGCAGTTTACCAGTACAAGCGGCGATTATGTACAGTCTCAGGAGTATTATATCAGTCTTGACTATGGAATTGTGGTCAGAGCCGATTGCTTTGAAAATAATTCTCTTATATACTCGCTTGAAACGGTTTCTCTTTACTTACTTGAGGAAAACTCCTAAAATATCAGGATTATCGCAAGCAATATAGGTATTAGAGAGTCGTCAAAGCGCTTTTCGTCCCTCATAAACATAAAAAGCAAACCGATTAGAATCAAGTCGTCGAATTTTATATTGCCAAATATGCATCCCTCTTTTTTGCAATGTTTTCTGCTGCATTCATTGCATGTGTGTACCGGTGCAAACGCTTCTTCGGTATGCTGCATGGTCTGGTCATGCTCTTTTTCATCATGTTCGTCTTTACGGACTGTGACAGGCTGAGTACTTTGCATCTGAGAAGATGCACTGTCAAGATATGCCCCTGCAGAGAAGCTGTCCTGAAACGACTCGACGGGGATTCCCCCATGTGTAACCTTAGAGGTGCTAAAATTTCTTGAATACATAGTTTTACCCTCACTTATTTCAGTCCGAGCTGACGGAATATATCTTCATCTTTATATTTATTTATCATTTTAGCAGTACCGAGTGCGCGTATAAGACCGTCGACCTTGTGCTGCTTTTTATCGTCAAGAAAAGGTCTGAGCGATCTTAGAAGATTGATTCTGTCATCATCATGGCGACTGAATCTGCTTTCCCTTTTGTTTTCGGCAATAGTGCTCGGCGTCGCTTCGGCAACAAGCTCTGTTATAGCCTCTTTTTCTTCGTTGTTTTCTATAGATTTTTTTGGTTCTTGTGTACTTGTACCTGACATTGAAGACACCATTGACATAATATTCTTTAGGTTTTCAGGGTTTGACAACAGATTCTGCAATCTTTCATTGATGTTATCTTCCATAAAATCACCCCTTTACTTGTTATCATTTTTCAGTTCTTCAGCTAGAGCTTTCAACTTGTCGCTATCTACATTTGCAAGTATTTTTGTTATATCCTCCTGTGACATTTGCGACAGTATGCTTTTCAGCTTTCCTATGTCACCCGACGATTTTATTACCTTTCCCATATCAGCGCCTGATACTTTTGCGGCTGCCCTGATTTTTTCCTGCAGCTGCTCATCCGGCATTTGCAGAAGCTTTCTTATTTCATCTTTACTGAACATAACTTACCCTCCGATAGTTAGATTTAGTATAATAATATGCATAAACACTGCTTTAAGTTACAAAACTACTCTTTTTTAAGGATTTTTTATGAAAATATATGTTTTTTCCGATTCACATGCTAACTGTATGGACATGCTTGATGTCATAAAAGCAAACAAAGACGATATCGGTTATGTCATTCATCTTGGTGATCACTGCTACGATTCAAAATGCATAAACTATGTTTTGCAGGTTACTCCACTTGTTGCCGTCTGCGGTAACTGTGATTATTTTTGCGGCGACGATTATACGGAAGAAAAAGTTTTTGAGCTTTACGGCAAGAAATTTCTAATTTGCCACGGACATCAATACGGAGTTAAATCGTCTTATGACACACTTTACTATGCCGCAAAAAAGAACACCGCAGATATTGTTCTTTTTGGTCATACACATACAGCCGTTGTTGAAACAAAAGACAACATCACAATTATGAACCCCGGAAGCATCGGAAACCCGAAAGGTCTCTCAAAACCCAGCTACGGTGTAATAGAAATAGACAACGACAATGTAGAATTTAAAATTATTGAGGTGTAAAATGATTCAGTCAAGGCCAAAACTTAAGAATAACAAAATCAAATATATCTCGCTCATATGCGCAGCAATCAGTGTTATACTCATGTACACAGCTCAACTTGCAGGAAAATATGCGTCAATTTTACAGACACTGTCCCTGTGTGCAATATCTTACGGTCTATACCTAATTACAAGACATCTGGTGTACGACTATCTTTATACTCTCGATAATGGTGCTTTTTTGATACACAAGGTTACAAAAAGCAAGAGTATCTGTGTAACCGATGTGGATATTAAAGACCTGTCATATCCTATGTCAAAAGAGGAATACGAAAGAAAAAAAGACAACTTTGACAAGCCTGTAAAGACATTTTACTTTTACAAGAACTATGCCTCAGACGACCTTAAGTACATCCTTTGGTCCGAGGGAGACTCTACCCTGCTTATAATTTTTGAGCCTGACAAAGATTTTGCCGAAACAATGCGCTCAGAAATAGAAAAATATAAAAACGAAACCAGTGAGGAAAAAAATGACTGATTTTAACGAAGTAATACTTTTAAAATACGGCGAGCTTATTCTCAAGGGCTTGAACAAGCCTTACTTTGAAAATATACTCATAAAGGACATTAAAGACCGTATAAAAAAATACGGCTCATACAGCGTGACAAAAGCGCAATCTACCATATATGTTGTTCCTGAAGATGAAAAAGCAAAAGACAACCTTACAAAGACATTTAACGAGACAAAAAAGATATTCGGTATCTCTTCCTGCTGTAAGGCAGCAGTTGTTGAAAAGGATATAGATAAAATACTTACTCTTGTACCCGAGTATACACGCCAGTCTCTGCAAAAAGCAAAGACCTTTAAGGTTGAGTCCAAGCGCGCGGATAAGCTCTTTCCTCTTGATTCTACAGAAATATCAAGAGAATGTGGCGGAGTGCTTCTTCAGAAATTTCACCACTTAAAGGTTGATGTAAAGAATCCAGAGGTTGAAGTAAGAGTGGAAATACGCGACAAGGCGGCTTATATCCATTGCGGTTCAGAACCCGGTGCCGGTGGTATGCCATGCGGCAGCTCAGGAAAAGTGCTGCTTCTGCTCTCGGGCGGAATTGACAGCCCTGTTGCAGGATATGAAATTGCAAAGCGAGGTGTCAAGGTTGAAGCTCTTCATTTCGAAAGCTATCCTTACACAAGCGTCCAGGCACGGGAAAAGGTTATTGAGCTTGCAAATATTATGACAGATTTCTGCGGAAGCATGGATATGAACATCGTTTCCGTAACACATATACAGGAGGTTCTCAGAGATACCTGTCGCGAAGACTATTTTACACTGCTTCTTCGTAGATTCATGATGAGAATATCCGAAAGAATCGCACTTCAGTATAAAAGCGGAGCTATTATTACGGGAGAAAGCCTCGGACAGGTTGCAAGCCAGACGCTTGAGGCAATAGCCGTGACAAACGAAACTGTAAAATCCGTGCCGATTCTGAGGCCTCTTATCTCAAGTGATAAAACAGATATAATCAAAACAGCAAGAAAAATAGGAACATATGACACCTCAATTCTTCCTTATGAGGATTGCTGCACAGTGTTTACACCCAAGCACCCTTGTACAAAGCCGCTGCTTTCAAAGGTGCTTGACGAGGAAGCAAAGCTCGATATTGAGGCGCTTGTCGATGAAGCTATCAGCACCAAAATTCATTTAAGACTTGAAAGAAAGTGACAATATGGGCGGTATAGAAAAGATTCTTGTAAAAAATCTGATCAAAAAGAACAAAACAATTGCCACCTGTGAATCGTGCACAGGAGGTCTTATATCTAAGCTTATAACCGATGTATCGGGGTCTTCCTCTGTCTTCGGTTATGGTGTATGCACCTATGCAAATGAAGCTAAAATGAAGCTGCTCGGAGTTTCACAAAAGACTCTTGACGCATACGGCGCAGTGTCCGAACAAACAGCGCTTGAGATGGCTCAAGGTATGCTGGAGCTGTCAGGAGCAGATATTGCTATATCAACAACAGGTATCGCAGGTCCAACAGGTGGCAGCTCTGAAAAGCCCGTGGGGCTCGTATACTCCTCAATATGTGCTGACGGCGGAAGATACACAAAATGCATCAAAATGCTGCTCGCGGAGCTTGTAGGCTGTGACAGAGACAGTATCCGTACTATGGCGGCACATAACGCGATGAAGCTTGCTGTAGAATATCTAGAAAACGAAAGTGAAGAACTTAAATGAGCACAAAAGATGAACTCTTACACTTTTTGGAAATAATATTCAACGACAAAATTATAAAGCTCACTATCAGCAACGCAAGATCTGCGCTTTGTGAGTATAATAAAATCTGCGCACGCAATCTCGGTGAAAAATATCAGATAGAACGATTCACACAAAAGCAGGTCTTTCATAGCAATGTAGACTTTGGCGAACTGAAAAATACTGTTATTTTGGAGCTTACAGAAAATTTCAGGCAACTTAACGCCGTAAGCGAAGCTTATTGTTATGAGCTCAGAATTTCAAAAAAAGGCAAAATACTTTTTAACAAGAGTAAGAACACTGACACAAAGACTACAGTAACCGTGCACAACCGTAAAAAGAACTATATACTCGAGGAAGGCGTGTTCGTTCCCGCTTTATATGAACTTGGTGTTATAACAGCAGACGGAAAAATAGTTGCGAGTATGAACGACAAGTTCCGCCAAATAAACCGCTTTGTCGAAAATATAGACGCTGTCATTTCTAAAGACACCAAAGAGCACTATAACATTATCGACTTTGGCTGCGGCAAATCATATCTTACATTTGTACTTTACTATTACATTACTGAAATAAAAAAACTGTCCTGTAATATCACGGGACTTGACTTGAAAAAAGATGTAATTGAAAAATGCAATACGGTGGCAGATAAGTACGGCTACAAAAATCTTCATTTTTACTGTAGCGATATCAAGGATTATGAAGCAAAAAGCGCTCCCGATATGGTTATCACACTGCACGCCTGCGATACCGCGACAGACTATGCGCTGTACAACGCTATAAGATGGCAGGCAGAATATATTTTCTCTGTACCCTGCTGTCAGCACGAGCTGAATGCAAACATCAAGCCAAAAGACTCACAAACGCTCGCGGCGTTGTGTGACTATGGGCTTATCAAAGAGCGTTTCTGTGCTCTCGCAACAGACGCTTGCAGAGGAAAACTGCTTGAATACAGCGGCTACAAAGTTGATATACTCGAATTCATTGATATGGACAACTCTCCTAAGAATATTCTTATAAGGGCTAGAAAAACTGCTCGTCCTAATGAATACAAGAAAAAAATGCTTATGTCGCAGATAGAAAAAATGAGTTCTGACTTTTCTGTTCATCTTACCCTGAAAAAGCTCCTTACAGAAGCAAAATAACTCAAAGAGATTACAGAGTATCTGTAATCTCTTTTAATTTATTTACATACAACTGTTATTCTTATATTTTCACCGGGATATATGGCAATCGGAAGTCTTATAGTAATATAATTTTCTCTTGTTATAAAATAGTCTTCTTCACACACTAGCCGACGATTTGCAACACATACGCTATACACATTGCAACTACAAGGCAACTCGTCGGTTACAACAACATTTTCGGCTGAAATATTACCGGTATTAGTCAGTTCTATCACATACAGAGTACTGTTGTTCCCACCGCTAAGTATGCGCTTACATGCTGCTATACGGGCAAACGATGCAATAAGTATTACCTCGTTTGAAGCCTGACCGAGGGGTATTTCGTTACTTGTAAGAATCACCTGATTAGAAAACTCATCTCCTGCGTTAATCTCATCGGAAAAACGAGCGAGATATGTTACATATACCGTCTGTCCTATTTCAATCGTTATAGGTAAATCCAAAATTATATTGGTACCACACCTTGCCAAAAGTTGCTCCGGTGAACCGGGAGGAAAAATGTAGGATGCACTATCTTTTATGTACATAGCTGATGTGGGAAGAAGATGGGTTAATGTGATTCCCGTAAGCTCTTGCATGCCGCTGTTTTCAATTTTTAATGTAAATTGAATAACATTGCCTGAAGATACACTTTGTGTCACCGTGGAAAGCGTTACATTTGCCGTACCCGGAGTCAAATCCATAATATCACACCTTATTTTGTTTTTCTTGATGTCATACTATGACAGAAAGACAAAATTTGTTACAGACAATAAAAATACTCCCAAAAGACAAGTCCTTTGGGAGTAAAACTAAGTAAAATTTAAAATTACTGAGCAGCGTCGATGATTACGCCAAAATCAGCAGCTTTGAGCGAAGCGCCGCCGATAAGACCACCATCTACATTTTCCATAGAAAGAAGCTCTGCAGCGTTGCCTGCGTTCATAGAGCCGCCGTACTGAATAGTAGTAGCGTCAGCAACAGCTTTGCCGAAAATACCTGCAACTGTATCTCTTACGATACCGCAAGCCTCATCAGCCTGCGCAGATGTAGCTGTCTTGCCTGTACCGATTGCCCAAACAGGCTCGTATGCGATGATGATGTTCTTCATCTGCTCTGCTGTAAGGTCCTTGAGTGCCTTCTTTGTCTGCATAGAAAGAATCTCGGCTGTGATGCCGTCTTCTCTTTCGCCGAGAAGCTCGCCGATACAGAGAATAACGGTAAGACCTGCCTCAAGAGCAGCCTTTGTGCGAAGATTTACAGTTTCGTCTGTTTCACCGAAATACTGTCTTCTCTCGCTGTGACCTATGATAACATAGTTTACACCAAGCTCAACAAGCATTTCTGCAGAAATCTCGCCTGTATATGCGCCGCTCTTTGCAAAATGTACATTCTGTGCGCCAACCTTGATGTCTGTGCCCTTCGCAGCTTCGATTGCTGCAGGAAGATCAACAAAAGGTACGCATACGATTATGTCGCAGTTCTTCTTGTTTTCCGCAACAGTCTTAAGCTCTTCGATAAGAGCAACAGCCTGAGCAGGTGTTTTGTTCATTTTCCAGTTACCTGCGATAACTGTTTTTCTCAAATTTCTGTTCATTTCAATACTCCTATATTGTTTTTACAGATTGACGGACGAGAGCCGTCCGTCAATACATAATAAATTATTTATCGTTAAGGCAAGCAATACCGGGAAGAGCCTTGCCCTCGAGGAACTCAAGAGAAGCGCCGCCGCCTGTCGAGATGTGAGTCATCTTATCGGCATAGCCGAGCTTTTCGACAGCTGCAGCAGAGTCGCCACCGCCGATGATGGAAATAGCATTACTTTCTGCTACTGCCTTTGCAACAGCGATTGTACCGCCGGCAAAGTTCTTCCATTCGGATACACCCATAGGGCCGTTCCATACAACTGTACCTGCGTCAGCAATAGTCTTGGAGAAGAGCTCCTGAGTCTTTTCACCAATATCAAGACCCATCCAGCCGTCAGGAATAGAGTCTGAGTATATTTCCATAAATGTTGTGTTTTCGTCATAATTTCTGCCGATAATGTTATCGACGGGAAGAAGGAAATTCACACCCTTAGCATGAGCCTTAGCAATAAGGTCACGGGCAAGTTCAAGCTTGTCTTCTTCGCAGATAGAAGTACCTACATTGTTGCCAAAAGCTCTGAAGAATGTATATGCCATACCTCCGCCGATGATGAGTGTGTCAACCTTTTCGATAAGGTTCTGGATAACACCGATCTTATCGGAAACCTTAGCACCGCCGAGGATTGCAACAAAAGGTCTCTTAGGATCAGCAAGTGCCTTGCCCATAACAGAAATTTCCTTCTGAATGAGGTAGCCGCAAACAGCTGTGTCAACAAACTCTGTTACGCCTGCTGTTGAGCAGTGAGCTCTGTGTGCAGAACCGAAAGCGTCGTTAACATATATTTCGCAAAGTGAGGCAAACTCTTTTGAAAGAGTAACATCGTTCTTTGTTTCTCTTGCGTCAAAGCGAACATTTTCAAGAAGAACTGCCTCACCGTCTTTTAAAGCGGCGATTTTTGCCTTAGCGTCTTCACCGATGATGTCCTTAGCGAATGTTACTTTGCCATCGAGATACTGGTTGAGTCTGTCTGCAACAGGCTTAAGTGTAAATTTAACGATGTCTTCCTTGAGAGCCTTTGCGATAAGCTCAGCCTTCTTTGCAGCCTGTTCAGCCTCGGGAAGCTCTGCAACCTTCGCCTTTTCCTTCTTGTCAAGACCGAAGCCCTCTGTAAAGATACCGTGAGGCTTGCCCATGTGTGAGCAGAGAATAACCTTAGCGCCGTTTTCAAGAAGATACTTGATTGTGGGAAGAGCTTCTACAATTCTCTTGTCACTTGTAATCTGACCGTCCTTGAGCGGAACATTAAAGTCACAGCGAACGAGGACTTTTTTGCCAGCAACTGCGATGTCTTCAATTGATTTCTTGTTGTACATTGTCGTCACCTCATATAAATTAAAATTTTAACAAACTAACAGGGTAATTATACCATACCTGTAAATATTTTTCAAGCAAATTGATTTCAATTATTTATGCAGAAATAAATATTTACAAAAAATTAATATCATCTAACCTTTTTATCAAGAATTTCCTGCAAGAGAACAGCATTTGGAACAAGATAGGAAAAATCCTCATTATACTTTATCATTTCCCTCACAAAGGTTGAACTAACAGCAAAATACTCTGGTTTTGACGGCATAAACAGGGTTTCTGTCGGATTTGAGTATTTATACTCGGAAATCTTGTTATATATGCCGAAGAGCTCGTTTTCATACGAAAAGTCTTTTTCGTTTCTTATTCCTTTTACCTGCACAGCAATACCGTTATTTTTCATATAGTCCACGAGAAGTCGGTTGTCGCAATCAACAGTTACATTAGGAATATCCTTTACCGCATCTTTGACAAGAGCCACCCTCTGTTCGATATCAAAAAGAGTCTTCTTTGCCGAGTTGTTTGTAACAAGGACAATAATTTCATCAAAAAGAGCCGATGCACGCTTTATAATGTCAAGATGTCCGACGGTTATCGGGTCAAAGCTACCCGGCACAAGCGCTTTGTTATTCATCATCACTGTCACTCCCCTTTTCGTTTTTAAATATCGAAACATAGGTTTTGCCATATTTATATTTTTTTATAAAAGTAAGGCCGTGGACATCGCAATCAAGTCCCTCTGCCCTATCATGCTCACAGACAATAATACAGTCGTCATCAATAATGTCTGTTCTGCACAGCTTTTTGAGTATTTCGTTCTGCATATCCTTGCTGTATGGGGGATCAAGAAAGATAAGACCAAACTTTTCTCTGCCGTTTGCTGACTTGAGATACTCGCTGTAATCCTGGCGTGCAATACGGCATTTTTTCATAAGATTAGTCTTTTTTGCGTTGTTCTTTATTACCTCTATCGCCTTGTCACTCTCATCAATAATAACGGCACTGTCAGCACCTCTTGACAAAGCCTCAAGGGCAAGCTGTCCACTCCCTGCAAAAAGGTCAAGCACGCGTTTATCCGCCACCTCAAACTGTATAGCGCTGAAAACGCCCTCTTTTACGCGCTCGGATGTCGGTCTTGTAATATCCTCTCCGTCGAGTGTCTCAAGCTTCACACCGCGAGCAGTACCTGTAATTATTCTCATCATACAAATTCACCCCTGTTACTTATTTCCGCGGAAATAATTTACTATATTTTTTGCAGTATCAGTATTTATCCCTTTTACCGCTGTAAGTTCCTCAACGCTTGCTTTTTTAACAGCGCTGAGTGTCTTAAAGTGCTTCATGATATCTTTTGCTCTTGACTTTCCCACGCCTTTGATTTCTTCAAGTGAGGACTTCTTTACATTCTTGCGTCGGGATGAATCCATTCTCGAAAAAGTATATCTGTGTACCTCTTCCTGAATTTTGTAAATAAAAGTAAAAATATCCTGTATCTTGGCAATATCAATCTCGTTTTCACCGTCTGTTAAAGTTCTTGTCTTGTGAAAAGAGTCCTTTATCATACCGAACACAGCTACAGGGAGCTCTGAGCTATCAATTACAGGCTTTACGACCGAAAGATGGCCTATTCCTCCATCTATCAGAATAAGGTCAGGTAGTGCCGAGAACGATTCGTCAGCGCCTTGCTCCCCGACCGCGCTTTTGTATCTATCAATTCTTCGTGAGATTGCCTCACGCATGGCTGAGTAGTCATCTATACCCGAAACAGTCTTTATTGCAAACGAACGGTAGTCTTTCTTTTTAAAATTTCCGTCCTCGACAACTATCATGCCGGCGTACATGCTCTGAGTGCCATGGTTTGAAATATCGTACGCTTCGATTCTTGACGGAACACTGTCAATACCTAGCAGTTCTCCGAGATGTATGAGCACCTTGATGTTGCGGTTAACATTTTCAGAATACTGGAGTGCTGCCTGTCTTGCATTTTCGCAGGCAAGATTGGTAAGATCATGTTTTACACCCTTTTGAGGAACTGACACTTCGACCCGTCTTTCGCTTTTTGAATTTAAATATTCACTTATACTCTTCAGCCGCTCATGTCCTACATCAAAAGACAAAAGGAGACTTTTGGGGATATATTCCCTGTTTTGATAGTATCTCATTAAAAGGTCGCACATAGCCTCGTCATCCGACAGCTCGTCAGGCGAAAAGAAAATCTGCTCCTTATCAATAAGTCTTCCTGCTCTTATAAAAAGTACGGCTATTACACATAGAGTTTCACCCTCATATACACCGAATACATCTCTGTCATTATCAAGTGATGAAACTATCTTTTGATTCTCATTGAGCTTCTCGAGAGCTGCGATTCTGTCCCTGTACTGAGCTGCGGCTTCAAACTTAAGCTCATCGGAGGCTTTTTGCATTTTCTCGCGAAGGTTATGAAGTATTCTGATATAGTCGCCTTTGAGAAAATCTTCAGCCTCGCTCATTATACTTTTATATTCCTGCGAGCTGATATTGCCGGTACAAGGTGCGCAGCACTTACCGATATGATAATTAAGGCACGGGCGGCAGACACTCTTGCCCTCGTAAAACTTCTTTCCGCAGGAGGCTATTTTAAAGGTCTTGCGTACCGTTTCGATAATATCTGTTACTGCCTTTGACGAAGTGTATGGTCCGAAATACTTGCCCTTGTCGTTCTTTCTCGTACGAGAGAGCATAATATGCGGGTACTCGGAGTTTGTAATCTTTACATAAGGATAAGATTTGGCGTCCTTTAGCTTAATATTATACTTCGGATTATGACGCTTGATAAGCTCGTTTTCGAGAATAAGCGCCTCTGTCTCGGTATCAGTATATACACAGGTAAAGTCGCATATATGCTCAACAAGCTTGGCTGTTTTGACATTTAGTCTTTCGGGCTCCTGAAAGTAGGAGGATACTCTGTTTCTGAGGCTTTTTGACTTGCCGACATAAATAATCTTTTCATTCTTGTCCTTCATCATATATACACCGGGTGCATATGGAAGAAGCTTTACTTTTTCTATAAGTTCTTCTCTCGTCAAATACCTCACCTCCCTGTAAAAAAATAAAGAAGTCATTCCAGTTTTAATGACTTCTTTAGCAGACATAATTTATATTTTCACTGCCGAGAAATCATTCGGGAAAACCGCTCTCGACAAGCTCTGTAAGACCGCTGAGTGCTTCTGCCTCATCAGGACCGTCAGCAATCAGAGTAATTTGTGTTCCCTGTGTAATAGCGAGTGACAAAACGCCAAGTAAGCTCTTTGCATTGGCTCTTCTGTCTCCGCACTCCACCCAGATAGAACTCTTGAAGGAATTTGCCTTCTGAATAAAAAATGTCGCAGGTCTGGCGTGAAGTCCAACGCTGTTCTTTATGCTGATCTCTTTTGATGTCATTACGAAACTCCTTAACACAAATGCTGTATTTTTAATAATTATAACAAATTAGATCAATAAAATCAAGAGTTTTTTTCAAATTCAACAAAATAACTAAAACATATATATAATTTATTATGTTTTGTCTGTTGTTTCAACATATTTCAGCAGTGCTGTAAACTCAGAATTTTCGGTATACAGTCTGTATACCTGACCGGGAGCCACAAACAAATGTCCGTTTAAATATCTGCCTAACTCGTCACTCTTGCCGCTGCCGACAATCTTTACAGTTACAATTTCGGCGTTTTGCTTTTCGACATAAGAAAGCTCACCGTTATGTCCTATCTGATATTCGTACTTGGGGAGAAATGAGATACTTGCCACCGTTCCCGCTTCTTCCGAGCTGTTTTCAAAATACACAACATCTCCCACATTGACAGCGTTGTGATCTATCTCTTCGGTTTCTATAACAAGAGTGATATCCTGATATACAAATGTACTCTCAAGCTTCTCTGCAAGAGGCTGTCTTAGGAAAAGTCCAAAAAGCACGGCAAGAATTCCGAGTAGTATTATCAGGTCTACAAATGTAAAGAACCTTATTTTGTTATTTGTTTCAGGCATATTCTATATCCCCTTTTCCTGTTCTGTGTTATTCTGAATATTAACTTCTGCAATAGATACACAGACAGCATTCGCTTCAAGGTCAGGCGTTCTGAAAATCAGCTGCATACCATTGTAAAGATCAAAGCCGTTAACACTGATTCTCCCATTGTTTTTCTGTGCTCTGGCAGACACTGTAACAGTTAGCCTGCTGCTGTTAGGAGAGATTACACTGTTGTCAACATACGCATCTGCGCGGCTATCGTACAAAAGCACATAGCTTTCAGAAAACTTGACATCCTTAACTGTTCCTATAGCAAGCGCTGTAAATTTGTCATAAAGCGTATCTCCGGATTTTATATTGTCCGTAAGCTCATTGCTTATGTCATCTACCGTGAGAATGTATTCAATATCAGTCTTGTCACCGACAAAAACACCGCCGTCATAAGATGCAACATAAAAAGATACCGCAACAGCAAGAGCAACGACCGCAAAAACGAGATAGTCGAGCACATTAAAGTTTAACCTGAATTTAATTTTCATTGTGCTTCCTCCTATATGTGGTGTTCGCTAACAGCCGCTTCGTCAGTGTTGTATCTTGCGACTGCTGCAGAAATTCCTACTATCACCCAGAACACTGTAAAAATACGATAGTCAAAGAATACATAATCAGAAAAGCCTCTGCAAAGAAGTGATAGCGTCGCGCTCAATGCAGAAATAACAGTGAGCTTTGACACAAGAGAAATATTGGTTTCACTGACAACGCAGCTGAAAAGCATTCTGATAAAATAAAGGATCATTAACGCAAAAAACACAAGTGCTAGCACACCATACTGCACCAGAAGCTGCAAATACAGGTTCGAGCTTTGGCAAACTGCTTGTTCTCCGAAATGCATATACTCAGTCATTACATCAGAAAAAAGATTATGTCCCGAGCCAATACCCGAGAGAGTATAATCATCTGCAACATCAAAAGCGGCGTCATATATACTGAATCTATAATCACTAAGGCTCAGGCTGTTAAGATCAGCTCCTCCCGGCAGCAAAAAGAACACTGCTACGCAGACTGCAACAATACAAGCCGCAACAAGCAAGGGATGCTTTGTAACAGACGCAATATAAATAAAAATACATACCGCAAAGCTGAGAACAAGCCCTTTTGAAGCAGTAAGAACAAGCAATACGCCGCAAAGTGCTGCAGCAAGAAGAGAAACAAACTTCTTGTTTCTGGCTCTTGACATGATAATCGCAGAAAAAGCAAAGGGAGCAAGTAAAAGAACAAACTCTCCTGCCTGGATATTATTATCGAAAATAGATGTCGGATTAATATTGAAGCTGAAACGCATTTGCCTTTCAATCTGCGCAATATGTCCGAGAGCATAGAGCTTTTCATACAGAAGCATAAGCGATGTTATCAAAATAGTAACTGTTATGGCAAAGTTAAATCTGCTTGTCATACGATCGTTTCTTGTCATATTGACAAACATAAAATAAAGCAGTATCATCGAAAACATTGAAAACGAATGCGAAAAAGAAGCCATACCGCCCAGCACTGCTACTCCGCCTGCAAGTACAATTACTGCAGCTATTGCAACAATAACATCAAAAAATCTAAGCTTAAAAACTCTCTTGCCTCTGAGCAGCTTATAAAGATATGCCGCAAAAACAGTAACAACAGCCCTCTGAAGCATACTCTGCGGCAGATACGGTAACATCAGTATTATTGCAACAAGTCCGTTTTCGGGAATTTTTAAAACAGACAACAAAGAGAACAGTATAATCAAAAATAACAATATGGACTCAATCGGAAATATGATGGTGGAAAGTCCAAGCAGAGTTCCAAAAAGAATAAGCACACCGTGCTGAGGATAAAACTCCGTACTGTTTTCAAGCTTTTCTTTTTCAAAGAAAAAGAGCTTCAAAAAAATAAGAGAAAGTATTTTGCTCTTTAAAACTAGCTTTGAAAATGTCATCTTAAAGGGCATTAACAAAAGCGAAAACAGCACAAGCATAAGCGCCGAGTACACACCCTGTGACAAAAACGGAACCGATGTGTTTACAGTAGCCTCAATGCCTCTTACAAGCAAAGCATACATTCCAAAGTAGAACATAAGAACCGCATAGCTTCTTACACTGCAGGAAGAAATCCTGTCAGCAAGCTTTTCAATCCCGTTGCAAATCACGCTGTCCTCGCACGCTCTTGCAAAAGCGTTCTTAAAAAGTTTTATCGAAATGGAAGCTTTTTTTATGCGGAAAGCTCGGTAAAAAAGACTGTTTTCAAACTTCTTTTCGCTATTACCATAGGAGCACAGAAATTGATAAACTGCCGAGCCATGAACCATATCTCTGAAATAAGCAAGATGTGTTGAAACATCTCCTAAAAAAGAGCGTTTGCGGTTTGCTTTGCCTTCACGCAGTCCAAATCTCATCCTGTCACTTCCTTTCGTTGTTATTTCTTTTTAGATTCGGCTCTAAGCAGCTCAATATATTCGAGCTCTTGTTTTGAAGCCTTATACTTTCTCAAAAGATCTCTGCGCACTCTGAAAGTCTTTTCAAGCGACTTTCTCTTGCGCCATGCCTGTATGTTGCTATGATGTCCGCTTAGCAAAATGTCGGGAACTTTCATGCCGCAATACTCATACGGCTTTGTATACTGCGGATACTCAAGCAGCCCTGATTCGATGCTTTCGTCCTCATGGCACTCCTTATCAGGCAGTACATCGGGCACAAGTCTTGACACAGCATCAACAAGCACCGCGGCAGGCAACTCTCCGCCTGTGAGTACATAATCACCGATGGAAATTTCCTCATCCACAACAGAGTCAATCACCCTCTGGTCAACTCCCTCATAATGTCCGCAGAGTATTACAATGCGCTTTTTTTTTGAAAGATTTATTACCTTTTTCTGATTGAGAGGCTTGCCTCCCGGTGACATATATATGGTGTATGCATTCTTGTCGTCGCCAACAACAGCTTTATGACAGTCAAGAATAGGCTGTGGGGTCATAACCATACCCCACCCACCACCGTAAGGAGTATCGTCGGTACGCCTGTGCTTATCTGTAGAATAATCGCGGATATTGTGAAAATAGACTTCAACAAGTCCGTTCTTCTCAGCTCTGCCAATGATGCTCTCGGTAAGCGCAGGTCTTATCATATCGGGAAAAACTGATAATATATCAAATCTCATATTATACTTCTTCCGCCTCATCAAACATACCCGGTATAGGTCTTACAAAAATGCCTTTATCAAGGTCGATATTAATTACAATCTCGGGCACTGCAGGAATAAGGTATTCTCTGCCATCTTTTATAATGCTGTATATATCACTGGCACCGCGATTGAAAACATCTTCAAGCACGCCATACTCTCTGGCTGTATCCGCGTCATAAACGCTAAGGCCGATTATATCGACAATGAAATGTCTACCATCATCAATACTTATATTATCCCTATGGGCAAAAAGAATTTTACCGCGGAGTTTATCTGCTTTCTCCGCAGAGTCTATACCGTCAAGTAAGAAATAGCCAAACTTCTTATACTGCTTAGCCGACAGAACCCTTATTGCGTGCTCACCTGTATCATCAAGATACACCATGTCAATGTCACAAAGAGTATCAAGGTCATCACAGTAGTTTTCTATTTTAAGCTCACCCTTAAGACCGCGCTTGTTAATAATTTTACCGATTTCAAGAAAATCCTTCATATCAAGTCCCCTATTTTCTTACTATAAATTATATTATATATCATATTACATAGTAAAATAAGTAACAAATTGTTAATTTTTGCATCTCTAAAAAGAAAAAAGGAATATATCACAACGATATATTCCTCTGACATATCTCCGTCATTTTTCTTCGTCGGACACGATGTCAACAACTACATGTTTGTTATCGCGGTTTGCAGTTGCTTTTACGACAGTTCTGATTGCCTTAGCAATTCTTCCCTGCTTGCCGATTACCTTGCCCATATCACTTGCTGCAACGCAAAGCTCGAGGAAAACTGTGTTTCCCTCATTGTTTTCGGTAACAACAACAGACTCAGGGTTTTCGACAATAGCTCTTGCAATATCGGTCAAAACCTGTTTCATTATGTTTCCTCCTAATTAAGGAAATTAAAGAATACCGTTCTTCTTGAGAAGGCTCTTTACTGTGTCAGTAGGCTGCGCGCCGTTCTTGATCCACTGCTTTGCCTTGTCTGCGTCGATCTTAACATCAGCGGGCTCAACCAAGGGGTTGTAGTAGCCGATTTCTTCGATAAAACGACCGTCACGAGGATAGCGTGAGTCTGCTACAACTACTCTGTAAAAGGGCGCCTTCTTAGCACCGATTCTTCTAAGTCTGATTTTTACTGCCATTTTTCTTTCCTCCGTATTTAAAAATTTATATCAGCGCAAAGCGCTTTATATACACTATTTTTTCTTCTTTTTCTTTTTTGCAAGACTTTTTGAAAGTCGTCTGCCCATCATTTTTCCGCCGAAAGAACCGCCAAAGGGATTTGCTCCGCCTGCGACCTGCTTCATAAGCTTGTTTGTCGCGTCATACTGCTTCAAAAGTCTGTTGACATCCTCTACAGCCATACCGCAGCCGTTTGCAATTCTCTTCTTTCTTGAGGCGTTTATCTGCTCTGGATTCTCTCTTTCAAAGCGAGTCATCGACAAAATGATTGCTTCCATACGGTCAATAGCTTTCTCGTCTACATTGACATCCTTGAGTGCCGCAGAGTTAACTCCCGGAATCATACCCATAAGCTGCTCCATAGAACCCATACTTCGTATAGATTCAAACTGATCAAGATAATCGGTGAGAGTGAATTTCTGCTCACGGAGTTTGCGTTCGAGCTCTTTTGCTTTTTTCTCGTCGTAGTTCTGCTCTGCCTTTTCGATGAGAGACAGAACATCTCCCATGCCGAGAATTCTTGAAGCCATTCTGTCGGGATGGAAAGGCTCAAGCGTGTCGAGCTTCTCGCCCATACCGATG
>JAZNMZ010000028.1:0-8755 GCA_045580005.1 Eubacteriales bacterium
GACGACGGAACCTTAAACCGGAAGCATCTCGGCTCGATTGTTTTTTCTGACAATAGCGAGCTCGAGGCACTCAACAAAATCACTCACGCGTACATAACAAAAAAGGTCATAGAATGGCTCGGGCTTTGCCGTAAAAACGGCGAATTTGCCGCGGTAATTGATGCTCCCCTTTTGTTTGAAAGCGGTGAGGATAAACTGTGCGATATGACAGTTGCAGTCATTGCCGACGAAAAAAAACGCAAGGAGCGCATAATAAAGCGCGACGGAATAACCGAGGCTGAGGCAAAAAAGAGAATAGCCTCTCAGAAGAAAAATGAGTTCTTTATACAAAAATGCGACTATGTAATTTATAACAACGGCGAATTTGACTTTGCTGCCGAGGCGGAAAAGCTGCGCCGCATACTCATACAAAAAAATGTATAAACGGAGACAATATGAGAAAGACAATAGTAATTATTGTGATACTCGCACTTGCAGCGACGCTCGCCTTTGGCTGGGAGTTTTTGCACGATGGTATCCTAAAGCAGATATATAAAATAGAATATTCACAGTATGTCAGCAACTCTTCAGAGCAGTTTGGAGTTCCCGAATCAATAATCTATGCGGTTATCAAGACCGAAAGCTCGTTTGAATCTGACGCAGTGTCGCCTGCAGGAGCGATAGGGCTTATGCAGATTACTCCCGACACATTCGACTGGCTGTGCTCGAAGACGGGTGAGGACTCGAACACTTCCCTGCTCTACGACCCCGAGACCAACATCAGATACGGCACATATTACCTGAGTCTTCTGCAGCACGAGTTTGTTGCGTGGGACACAGTGTATGCCGCCTACAACGCAGGCAGAAGCAGAGTAAAGAGCTGGCTCAGCACCGAGGAACACAACAACAACGGCAGGCTCAAGGACATTCCGTTTCCCGAAACTGCAAACTATGTTAAAAAAGTAAATAAAGCAAAAAATATATACGAAAGACTTTATTTCGGCAAAACCACCGACGCAGCAATAGAATAAACACGAAAGGAAAAAATAGTATGGCAGAGAAGACAAAAGGCGAAAAGCTCAAAGAAAAGCTCTTCCTTGAAAAAAAGGACGCATATTCCGATATAAAGGAAAGCAAAGTAAAAGAAATTTATTCATACTCACAGGGCTACAAGGACTTCCTTGACGAAGCAAAAACCGAAAGAGAAGCTGTAAAATACGCTGTAAAATATGTTAAAGAGCACGGGTTTTGCGAATTTGAATACGGCAAAAAGTATAAGCCCGGTGACAAGATTTACCTCAATAACAGAGGCAAGGCAATATATCTTGTAACAATAGGAAAAGAAAGCCTTGAAAAAGGCTTCAGCATAGCGGCGGCTCACATAGACAGCCCCCGTATAGACCTGAAGCAGTGTCCTGTATATGAGGACGGCGGTATGGCGTTTTTTAAGACCCACTACTACGGCGGTATCAAGAAGTACCAGTGGACAACTATTCCCCTGTCGCTTCACGGAACAATATCCAAAAAGGATGGTACAAGCATTGACATTTCGGTAGGCGAAAAGAGCAGTGAGCCAGTGTTCTGTATTACAGACCTGCTGCCCCACCTCGGTGCCGACCAGATGGCAAAGCCAATGTCAAAGGCAATCACAGGTGAGAATCTGAACATTCTTGTGGGCTCAAAGCCTTATGACGACGAAAAGGTGTCCGACAAGATAAAGCTCAATGTTCTTTCTATCCTCAACGAAAACTACGGCATTGACGAAGCAGACCTGCTCTCGTCTGAGCTCTGCCTTGTCCCGAGCGAAAAGGCTCGCGACCTCGGTTTTGACAGAAGTATGATATGCGCTTACGGTCACGATGACAGAGTATGCGCCTATCCGATTCTCACAGCAATAGCAGAGGCTTCAAAAAAAGCTCCGAAGTATACAGCTGTCACAATTCTTGCCGACAAGGAAGAAATCGGCAGTGAGGGTACGACAGGTATGCAGTCGTATGCATTTGACAACATGATGATCGAAATCTGCGAAAACATGGGAGCAAATCCGAGAAAAGCTTTTGCAAATTCAAAGTGCCTGTCGGCAGATGTAAACGCCTGCTTTGATCCCAACTTTGCAGAGGTATACGAAACTAAAAACGCGGCATTCCTCAACCATGGTGTGTGCCTTACAAAATACACGGGCGCGAGAGGAAAGTCCTCCACAAACGACGCTTCTGCCGAATATGTAGCCGAAATCAGACGCATATTTGACGAAAACGATGTTCTCTGGCAGACAGGCGAGCTCGGCAAGGTTGACATCGGTGGCGGAGGAACTGTTGCTATGTATATTGCAAAGCGCGATATTGACACTGTTGATGTCGGTGTCCCCGTCCTCTCTATGCACGCTCCTTATGAGGTAATCTCAAAGGCAGACCTCTATAGTGCATATCAGGCGTTCCTTGCTTTCTTTTTGAGATAATTTTTGCCCGAGGGGTATATTCTTTCCTGTATCATTCAATAATAAGGGAAAGGTACTCTTCGGGCAATCTTTATTTAAGGAGAAAATATAAATGGCACGGAACAACACTGACAATCAGGAAGAAAAGGATTTTGAACAAAGGCAGGCAGACAAGCAGAGCGTTTTGATTGACAATATCGAAAGAAACGGCAGCGTCACAACCAAGCACGGTGATGTGACAATCCAATCGCTTATTATCGCAGGTCAGGTCGAGGGACACTATGCACTGCCGAGTCAGACAAAGACTACAAAATACGAGCACATCATACCTCAGCTCGTCGAGATAGAAGAAAGCGACGAGGTCGACGGACTTCTTGTTCTGCTAAACACTGTCGGCGGAGATGTCGAAGCAGGGCTTGCCATTGCCGAGATGATATCGGGGATGAAAAAGCCGTCGGTTTCGCTCGTGCTCGGCGGAGGGCATTCTATAGGAGTCCCGCTTGCGGTGAGTGCGAGAAAGTCTTTTATCGTACCGTCGGCAACAATGACAATCCATCCTGTAAGAATGAACGGACTTGTAATAGGTGTACCGCAGGCGTTTACCTATTTTACAAAAATGCAAAAGCGCATTACCGATTTTGTCACCCGCAACTCGGGAGTCAATGAGGAAATTTTCCGCAAGCTTATGCTAGAAACAGATGAGCTTGTGGCCGACATCGGCACAGTAATTGATGGAATTGAGGCTGTAAACATCGGTCTTATAGACTCTGTCGGAAACCTCTCGGACGCACTCGGCACCCTGCGTACAATGGTACACAAGGAAAGAGAAAAGAAAAACAAAAAAAGCCGCAGCTGACGCTGCGGCATTTGTTTATCTTCTGTTTTCTTCAATCGTTGTGACTTTTATAATATCAGTCACACCCTCGGCACCTGCCGTGATTACAACTCTGTCGCCGCGGTTTACAAGGTCGACCTGCTTTGCACAGTCGATAGCGTGCTGAAGCAAAAGGTCAGCGTCTGTCTGGAAAATTGCCATAACAGGGTTTACTCCCCACGAAAGAGAGAGTTGATGGAAAGTCTTCTTATCAGGTGTCGCGGCAACAACAATCTGCTGCGGTCTGAACTTTGAAACGCGTCTTGCAGTGTATCCCGACTTTGTAACGGCTATAATTGCGCTCGCCTTGACATCTCTTGCGGTGGTACAGGCGGCATCGCATATTGCGTTAGTCATATCGTTTGTATCATTGTCATACTGGATACCACGATATACATCCATTTCAAACGCATCCTCCTCAGCCTGAGTTGCAATCTTTGCCATAACGCGTACAACAAGTCCGGGATGGTCGCCCATTGCCGTCTCTCCCGAGAGCATAATGGCAGATGTGCCGTCAAACACGGCGTTTGCTACATCTGTGATTTCGGCTCTTGTGGGGGTGTTGCTGTGTATCATGGTTTCAAGCATCTGAGTTGCTGTTATTACCATCTTACCCGACTGATAGCACTTGCGGATAAACTTCTTTTGAAGTCCGGGGAGCTTTTCAAACTCTATCTCCACGCCCATATCGCCTCTTGCAACCATAATTCCGTCGGAATACTCGAGTATTTCGTCAAAGTTGTTGACGCCCTCAACATTTTCTATCTTGGAAATAATCTTGATATTGTGTCCACCATGGTAGTCGAGGAACTTACGCAGAGTTATAACATCCTCCTTTGAGCGTACAAAGGACGCGGCAATAAAGTCCACATCATTCTCAATGCCAAAGAGCAGATCGGCCTTATCCCGTTCACCCAGATATTCAAGACCAAGGCTCACATTCGGGACATTGACACCCTTGCGGTTGGAAATCTCTCCGCCTGAAATTACGCGACATATAATGTCGTCTTCTTCTATCCTCTCGGCGCGAAGCTCGATTCTTCCGTCATCAAGGAGTATGGTGTCACCCACCTTGATTTTTGAGGAAAGGGCGCTGTAGCTTATACTGACAGCGTCGGAATTCCCCTCAATTTCCCTCGGCGTGAGAGTGAAAAGAGAGTCGTCCGACAAAATTGCCTTGCCATCGCAGAAAGTACCTATTCTGATCTCAGGGCCCTTGGTGTCAAGCATAACTGCCGCAGGGAGTCCGAGCGAGTCTCTCACCTTTCGAAAAGTGTCGATAGTTTTCTTATGTTCATCGTGAGTGCCGTGAGAAAAGTTGATTCTCGCAACATTCATTCCGTTTTTGAGCATTTGCTTTATAACCGCTTCGCTTTTTGAAGCAGGTCCTAGAGTACATACAATTTTGGTTCTTCTCATTTTTGCCTCTTTTCTTTGTGTGGAAAATATTATACCATGAAGCCAAAATGCTTGCTTGCAAGGGCATTTTGCGAAGCCGTCAATATCACATCTGTGCGAATGCACAGCAGGGCGCAGCCCAAAGACTTGCAGCGCAAGGCTTTATGTGTGTATCATTCCGCGAAAAACTTACAAAGCAGAGAATTCACATACTCAGGATTGTCACCAAATGTAAAGTGGCTGCTATTCGGAATAATTTCAAGTATTGCGTTTTTGATTGATTTTGCTATAAGCTGAGTATGTGATTCCTTTATAAGGTCGCGCTCTCCTGCCATCACAAGAGTCTTGCACCTAATATTCGAAAGCAGTCGCGGCGATATATGAGGATGATTCACCATAAGCGAGAGCAGCTGATACTTAAGATTTTCTTTTTCACCCTTATCCTTACTCATTTTTGCAAAGAAATACGCAGCCGCAATCTTCAACTTTAAAGAAAACACCATTCCCGACGGATTGAGATTTGCTCCCGATACTGCGAGTGCCGAGAGTCTCTCGGGATGTCTTACAGCATAAGTGAGCGCTACATTTCCGCCGTCGGAAAATCCGAGCAGCGAGAAGTTGCCGAGATTTAGCTCATCCGCCAGCTTTGACAGATCCTCAGCCATAAGGTCGATTGAGAAATTCTGCTCGCCCACAGTTGTATTTCCGTGTCCTCTGCTGTCGATAGCTATGACAAAGCTCTTTTCACTAAGGGCCTCTATTTGCATATCAAAAGTCCTGTGGTCCTCGCCGTTTCCGTGAAGAAGAACAATCACATTGTCGGTCTTTGCAACAAACTTTTTGCCGTCAAAGAGCTTTTGAAATTCCTCTATAGTTATATTCTTTGAATATATTTCAAAATAAATTACAATATCGTCAATTTTTTTGCTGACACAGGCAAGCTGCATACACTCATCCCCTATTCTTCCGTCTTTTCGATAAGCTCCCTTGCTGTTTTAAGCGACGCATCGGTAAGACTCATACCGGATATAATACGCGCTATCTCCTGCACTCTGTCATCACCGAAAAGCAAGCTGACCGAGGTGCTTGTGCGCTCACCGTCGCTGCTTTTTGAAATCTTATAATGACTGCCTGCAAGCGATGCAATCTGTGCCGAATGAGTAACGCAGAAAACCTGCTTACCCTCGGCGAGTTTTTTGAGCTTTATACCAATTCTGCGCGAGGTCTTGCCCGATATACCCGTATCTACCTCGTCAAAAATCAGCGTTTCCACACCGTCTTTTTCGGACAGCACATTTTTTATTGCAAGCATTACCCTTGCAAGCTCACCGCCCGAGGCAGTCTTCGCAAGAGAATTAAAGTCCTCTCCGGTATTTGTTTTGATTTTGAATTCTATCTCATCGCAGCCGCTTGATGTAAAATCCTGTGCAGGCAGTATCTGAACACTAAAAGCCGCGCCGTTCATATCAAGATACTTAAGTTCGCTTTCTATCTCGCGTGAGAGCCGCTCGCCTGCCGCCTTTCGCGATTCGGTGAGCGCGCCGCCCGCCAAGATAAGAGCCTCTTGTGTAAGCCTGAGCTCTTTTTCGAGCTCAATCATTCTATCCTCGGAGCACTCTATATCCGAGAGCTTCTTTTCACACTCCTCGCAGAAAGCAAGCACCTCGGGGATGTCCGAGCCGTATTTAGAAGTAAGCTTGCCTATCACATCAAGGCGTGATTCTATCATATCAAGCGCCCTTACAGGATCGCTCTCCATCCCCTCCGAAAACGCAGATGCCGTTTCTGCAATATCGATAAGCTCGTATTTTATATTCTCAAGTCTTTCGGAAAGCGACTGTGCCTCGTCAATAATGTCCGAAAGAGCGTTCATCGCACCGAGCGCTCGCTCTACAGAATCAACAGCCGAAAGTCCCTTGTCCGACTCATAAAGCATCTGACAGCAAAGAGAGCTGTTCTTTGTTATTTTTTCGGAATATCTGAGCTTGTTTTTTTCTGCAAGGAGCTTTTCCTCCTCGCCGAGCTTGAGCTTTGCTGACTTTATCTCTTTTATCTGGAAATTGAGTATGTCTACCTGTCTTTGCTTTTCTTTTTCGTCGCAGGTGAGCGCCTCGATTTCTTTTTTGATTTTGTTATACTCTGACAACTTTTGCTTGTAATCGGCAAGAATATCGGCATTTTCGGCAAAGCCGTCGAGGATTGCCGTGTGCTTTTCCACTTTCAGAAGCTCTGTATTATCGTGCTGACCATGGATGTTTGCAATATGCGACGCCGCCTCGCGAAGAATGCTCAGAGGAACTGTTCTGCCGTTGATTTTTACAGAATTCTTTCCCTCGCAGTTAAGTGTTCTTGACACAAATATATAACCGTCCTCATCGGCAGATATTCCAAGCTCCGAGAGCTCGGAAAGGCTTCTTTTGTCAAGCTCACAGAAAACCGCTTCAACAAGGGCCTCACTCTCGCCGTTGCGGATAATTTCCTTGGTCACCCTTGCTCCGCACGCCATACCGATTGCGTCGACAATAATGCTTTTTCCCGCGCCTGTTTCGCCTGTAAAGGCAGAAAAGCCTCGGGGAAAATCAATATCAAGTTTTTTTATCAGCGCTATGTTTTCTATGTGTACAGAAGCAAGCAAAGCCTTTTTCCTCCGAAACTTATATTTCTATACTCTTTTTTATTATCTCAACAAATTCCTGTGCTTTTTTCTCTGTGCGCAGCACAATAAGCACAGTGTCGTCACCTGCAACAGAGCCGACAATGCTCTTGTCGTGCATTGTGTCAATGGCAGCAGCTGCGGCATTCGCCATTCCCGAATATGTCTTTATAACCGCAAGATTTCCTGCGCTGTCGGCATTTACCACCACATCGCGCAAAAGATTTTTAAACTTTTCGCTCATCCCCTCACCGTCCGAATTACGGTGCAGTGCATATCTGTAGCGCGAACCGCCCTCGCTGTCCTTGCCGGTGGAAACCTTAATAAGATTCAGCGCCTTGATATCTCTTGACACTGTCGCCTGAGTCACATCATACCCACTTTCGCGCAGTCTTTCTGTGAGCTCCTCCTGGGTTTCGATTATTTCGTTTTTGATAAGTTCAATGATTTTTGAGTGTCTGTCTGTTCTCATTCATACTCTCTCTTTTTTTGTTTTTTATATCAGTTTCCCGACAATTTTGAGTGAAGCAGCTTATAAAAATCCGTCTTTTTTATTCTCACAAGCTTTGTCGAATGTTCCGCCCTGGATATGACAACGGTATCGCTGTAATTGAGCTCAAATCCGCCCTCTCCGTCGGCATTGAGATACGCCTTGTTGCCTCTGGAGCTTTCAAACCCAATTCTTATTTCACTGTCCTTCGAAAAGATGATGGGACTATCATTGATACACAGATAAGGACATACCGGAATAACGCTGATACACTCTATCGACGGGTCGATAATAGGTCCTCCTGCCGACATGAGATATGCGGTAGAGCCCGTAGGTGTGGACGCGATAATTCCGTCGCAGCGATAGTCTGCCACCTTGCCGTTTTTCATTTCAACGCTGACATCTATCATACGCGATATGACGCCCTTTGACACAACAACATCGTTAAGAGCATTTGCGCTGTAAACACTCCTGCCGTCACGCTCAACATGAACGCTGAGCATCATGCGTTCCTCAACATCAACTCTGCCACCCTGCACAATCTGTCCGAGAAGCTCGAGCTCGTCACGCTCGAGCTCTGCCATATAACCGACAGTGCCGAGATTGATGCCGACAATCGGAATATTCTTACCATAGACAATCCTTGCCGCCTGCAGGATAGAGCCGTCACCGCCGATAACCACTGCGTAGTCGGCTCCGTCAAGGCATTCGTCAAGCGTACAGAAGCTGACGCTTTTACCCACCTGCTGTCCGAGCGCCTCGCATAGTGTGCTGTCCATACAGACACTGCCGCCGAGAGAGGTTATGTAGAGTGCGGTCTTTTTGGTAAGTTCAAGTCCGACATCTTTATTCTGATTTGGAAAAATAACAAATTTCATTATGTTTCATCCTTATCGTTTATGCATTCATACTGTATATTTTATC